>CAYTGY010000014.1:0-26882 GCA_964437265.1 uncultured Spirochaetaceae bacterium
CCAGAGGGTACATGCGCAAGTTCCAGATGTGCCGTATCTGCTTCAGGAAGCTTGCGAGCGAAGGCATGATTCCTGGTGTGACGAAGTCCAGCTGGTAGGAGAGACGAATGAGCGTAAGTGATCCTGTAGCGGACATGCTGACGAAGATCAGAAACGCGAGTCTGGCGAAGTTCGAGCGGGTTGATATCCCGACCTCCAAGTTGAAGCTAGAGATCGTGAAGATCCTGAAAAACGAAGGGTACGTGAAGAACTTCAAGAAGGTGACCCAGGACAACGTGACGTACTTGCGCGTCTTCTTGAAATACGACGACGCGGAGAATCCTATCATTCGCGGTCTGGAAAAGATATCCACTCCGGGTCGGCGCGTGTATTCGGGATACCGGAAGATGCCGCGAGTGCTGAACGGGTATGGGACACTGATTGTGTCCACATCCGAGGGCGTAACGACTGCCCGCAAGGCGCTGGAAAAGAAGGTCGGCGGCGAGCTGATCTGTTCAGTATGGTAAGGGGCTAACGATGTCACGAGTTGGAAAGCTACCAATCCAGATACCTACGGGTGTGACCGTGAGCGTCGCGGGTCCTGTCGTGACCGTCACGGGTCCCAAGGGGGAGCTCGCGCAATCGGTCCAGCCGGAAGTGGACGTGAAGGTGGGCGACTCTGAGGTGGTTGTAACCCGGAGGAACGAGAGCAAGCGTGCCAAGAGCATGCACGGACTGTATCGGAACCTGATCAGAAACATGGTGACGGGTGTGAGCGCCGGCTTCACGCGGTCCCTGTTGATCAACGGTGTTGGGTACCGCGCAGAGGTGCAGAACGATGTTCTCGTGCTGAACCTGGGATATTCGAACCCCGTTGAGTACCCAATCCCTGATGGTTTGACCATTACCTGCGAGGGCCCCAGCAAGATTGTGGTGAGTGGGATTGACAAACAGCGAGTAGGGCAGACCTCCGCGGAGATTCGCTCGGTTCGACCTCCTGAGCCGTACAAGGGCAAGGGGGTGCGCTACGAGAACGAGCAGGTGCGACGAAAGGTCGGCAAGGCTGGAGTGAAGTAACATGAAGCGGTTGCAGGTGAAGCAGGCGCGGCAGAAGCGCCGGAAGATGCGAATCAGGCGGAAGATCAGGGGCACGGCGGGACGACCGCGGATCAGTGTCTTCAAGAGCAATCGGCACCTGTATGTGCAGGCGATCGATGATGCATCCGGCGTTACGCTGGTGTCCGCGTCCAGTTACGGGGGCGAGACCAAGGGTCTTAAGCCGCGTCTCCCGGACGCTGAGAAGCTTGGTGCGGCGCTCGGAGAGAAGATGAAGTCAAAGCAGATCTCGGAGGCGGTGTTTGACCGGAACGGGAGTCTGTACCATGGCGTTGTGAAGGCAATCGCTGACGGCGCTCGGAAAGCCGGGATCCGGCTGTAGGGAGGACGAGGTGGATCAAGACCGAGAGCTTACCGAAAAGCTGATTAAGCTGAACCGGGTCGCGAAGGTCGTCAAGGGCGGCCGACGATTCTCTTTCTCTGCGTTGGTTGTTGTAGGTGACAAAAACGGAACCGTCGGCTACGGCTATGGAAAGGCAAACGACGTGGCGGAAGCGATCCGGAAGGGCGTTGAGCGTGCGAAGAAGAGTATGGTTACCGTCCCCATGAAGCAAGCGACCATCCCACACCGCGTGCAGGGCGAGTTCAAGAGTGCCCAGGTGCTCATGAAGCCGGCTGCGCCCGGAACGGGGATTATCGCCGGGGGGCCGGTTCGCGCGGTCATGGAGGTCGGCGGCATCAACGACATCCTGAGCAAATCGCTCGGCAGCCAGAACCCGGTGAATATCGTCAAAGCTGTGTTCGAGGGTCTCGGTCGGCTCACGGATGCGCGGAAGCTCTCGCGTGACCGCGGGAAGCCGCTGGCGGAGATCTGGGGGTAGGAGATGCTGAGGATTACCTTGGTCAAGAGCCCAATTAGCGCGAAGCCGGTTCATCGCCGGACGGTCCGCGCACTTGGATTGCGAAGAATGCACCAGTCGGTCGAGCAGCCTGACAATCCGGCAATTCGCGGGATGGTACGCTCGGTGGAGTATATGGTGCGCGTTGAGGAGAACGGTTGAGATGAGTGAGCTGCGCCGACCCAAAGGGGCAACGAAACAAGCAAAGCGGCTCGGTCGGGGTCCGGGGTCCGGGAACGGAACCACAGCCGGCAAGGGCACGAAGGGCCAAAACGCGCGATCAGGCGGCGGTGTCCGCCCCGGCTTTGAGGGTGGTCAGATGCCGCTGTACCGGCGGATCGCGCGCCGGGGCTTCTCGAACCACCCGTTTCGAATGAAATACGCAGAGGTGGATGTTTCCGCGCTTGAGCGGGCCTTCTCCGCTGGTGAGACGGTAACGCTGGAAGGTCTTGCTGAGAAAGGGCTGATGGGGCGTCGTGATGTGTCGGCCAAGATTCTCGGCTCGGGGAAGATCACCATCAAGCTGACAATCGATGGTCCCAAGGTGACGGCCGGTGCGAGGCGAAAGATAGAGGCTGCCGGAGGCAGCGTGCTGACCGCACAGGACAATGGCACAAACACGGCTGATTCGGGACCGGAGCAGGCAGCGGATAGCGAGAACACGACAGCAGAGGCTGCTAAGGACGAGTAATGGCGAGTAACGCGCTTACCGACATCTTCAGAATCAAGGATCTCCGTGATCGTGTCCTGTTCACCATGGGCATCTTGTTCATATTCCGGCTGGGCGCTACGCTGCCGATTCCTGGCATCAACGTGAGCGCACTGCAGTCGTATTTCGTTCAGCAGGGATCGAATACGGGCACCTCATTCACCGACTACCTTGATTTCTTCTCTGGTGGAGCCTTCTCTCAGTTCAGCATCTTCATGTTCGGCATCATGCCGTACATCAGTATGTCGATCATTATGCAGTTGATGCTGCTGGTGTTTCCGAAGCTCAAGCAGATCTCCCAAGAAGAGGGCGGGCGGAAGAAGATCCAGCGATACACGCGGTACGGCACGGTGGTTGTTGCGCTCATTCAGAGTTTTGCCGGAACACGCTTTGCCAACAGCATTCCTGATGCCATCATTCTCCCGTCTGGGCTCTTCACGTTTGTTGCGATGTTGAGCGTAACCGCCGGGACCATGTTCTTGATGTGGCTGGGAGAGCAGATCAACCAGCGCGGTATTGGGAACGGGATCTCGCTGATCATCTTCGCCGGGATTGTGGCAAGAATGCCGCAAGCAATATGGGTGCTAATCCAGGCCATCCAGCAGGACGATCTGAACCCGGTGTTCGTGATTGTGGTGCTCCTGATGTTTGTTGGCGTGGTTGCCCTGGTGATATATGAGCAGCGCGGCCAGCGGAAGATACCGGTCCACTATGCGAAACGGGTTGTTGGGAGACGGATGTACGGCGCGCAAAACACGTATGTCCCGTTCAAGATCAACCCGTCAGGAGTTATTCCGGTGATCTTCGCGTCGTCAATTCTGGTGTTTCCGCTGCAGATTGTGCAGAATCTTGGAGAGAATGTGCGCTGGTTGCAGAGCGTGGCCATATGGCTTCGGCCGGGTGGTGGTCCGTACCTGGTCGTCTACACGCTGTTGATCGTGTTCTTCGCGTACTTCTATACCCAGGTTACGCTGAACCCAGCTGAGATTGCAAAGAATATTAGAGAGAATGGCGGGTCAATTCCAGGGATACGCCCGGAGAAGATGGAGGAGTACTTCACGCGGATTCTGAACCGCATTATCCTTCCTGGATCGCTGTTCCTTGCGTTTATCGCGGTTATTCCTACGCTCCTGCAACGGCTGTTCGATTTCCCGCAGCAGGTGGCGTTCCTGATGGGCGGAACATCGTTGCTTATCATGGTCGGTGTGGACCTTGACTTGATGTCGCAGATTGAGGGGAGTCTCCGTATGCATCATCATGAAGGGCTGGTGAAGCGCGGTCGGATTCGTTCGCGAAACCTATAGAGAGGTAGAGATGAAAGTTCGAGTGAGTGTGAAACCACTGTGTGACAAATGCAAGGTAATCCGTCGTCGTGGTGTGGTTCGAATTATCTGTTCGAATCCGAAGCATAAGCAGCGGCAGGGATAGGAGGCATAGATGGCACGTATTGCGGGAGTCGACCTGCCAAACAAGCCGATAGCTATCGCGCTCACCTACATTTTTGGGATTGGGCGTTCGAGTGCTGAGGCTATCTGCGAAAAGACCGGTGTGGACACGTCGCTGCGGATCAATGACGTTTCCACCGAGGACCTCAACAAGCTGCGGACGGTCATTGAGAGCGACTATCGGGTTGAGGGTCGTCTGAGGACAGAAGTGTCGCTCAACATAAAGCGACTGATGGATATTGGGGCGTACCGGGGCCTGCGTCACAGGAAAGGCTTGCCTGTGCGCGGGCAGCGAACCCGGACCAACGCCCGGACCAGGAAGGGCAAGGCCAAGACCGTAGCCGGCAAGAAGAAGGCGACGTAAGGAGTAGTTGGTGGCCAAGGCGAAAAAGAAGCGTGAGAAACGTAGCGTATTCGAGGGGAAAGTCTTTATCCAGGCGACTTTCAACAACACGATTGTGACCATCACGGACTTGAACGGAAACGGGATCTCGTGGTCAAGCGCAGGGTCGCTGGGTTTTCGCGGTGCGAAGAAGAGCACTCCGTATGCTGCTCAGACTACGGCGGAGACTGCTGCGCAGAAGGCTATGGATGTGGGGCTGCGAGAGGTGCATGTCTTTGTCAAGGGCCCGGGAATGGGTCGTGAATCGGCCATTCGAAGCCTGGGAGCGCTCGGGCTGCGGGTCAAGAGCATAAAGGACACAACGCCGATTCCGCACAACGGATGCCGGCCGCGCAAGAGTCGTCGCGTCTAGCTCGCCCATCTGAGAATCATCGAGGAGCCAGTATGGCACGCAGGAATCTCCTAAAAGGGTTCAAGCGGCCCAAAGGTATCACTTTCGAGCACAGCGAGACGAACGAGTATTATGGAAAGTTTGTCGCGTATCCGTTTGAGCGTGGCTTTGGGACGACGGTGGGGAATACGCTTCGGCGGGTCCTCTTGTCGTCAATTCAGGGGTACGCCGTGACCGCAATACGGGTCACGAGTTACGACGCGGACGGTAATGCTCACGTGCTCTCAAGCGAGTACGAGTCGATACCCGGGGTCGTTGAAGACACACCAGACATTATCAATCGTCTCAAGCAGTTGCAGCTTGCTCTGGCGGAAGACCAGGAGCAGAAGACAATTGTCATTGAGTCGAAGGGCAAGGGCGTGGTAACCGGTGCCGCCCTTGAAGTCGACGCGACCATTAAAGTGAAGAACAAGGACGTGCAGCTCTTCACGCTGATGGAAGAGGGGAATGTCGAGCTGGAAGTCCAGATTGATCTGGGCCGAGGCTACGTGCCGGCGGAGCTCAACGAGAAGTACATCGAGGTCATTGGGACAATTCCCATTGACGCGATCTTCTCGCCGGTCCGGCGCTCGAAGATCAACGTGGAGAACACCCGCGTTGGACAGCGGACCGACTACGACAAGCTGACCTTGGAGGTCTGGACCGACGGTACCATCAAGCCCGAGGACGCGTTGGCGGAGGCGGCGAAGATAGCCAAGGACCACTTCACGATATTCATCAACTTTGATGAAGACGACATTGTCGGTGATGAAGACGTGGATGAGGAAGAGGAGCGCATTCGCCAGCTGTTGGACACCCCCGTCGAAGAGCTTGAGCTGTCTGTCCGTTCCAGCAACTGCCTCAAGAACGCGAATATCAGATCCATTGGAGATCTTACAACGCGCACTGAAGAGGACATCGCCAAGACGCGCAACTTTGGAAAGAAGTCTCTGCAGGAGATCAAGGAGAAACTCAAGGAGTGGAACTTAAGTCTCGGCATGACCGACTACAGTCAGCTGCGTCAGGCAGTCCGAATGAAGAGGAAGAGGGACGAAGACAATGAGGCATAGAAGCGGTTTCAACCGACTGGGACGGAAGGCGTCCCACCGGATTGCGCTACATCGCAATATGGTCACCTCGCTGTTCAAGTATGAGCGAATCCGTACGACCAAGGCGAAAGCGCTTGAGATCCGTCGCACGGCGGAGAAGATGATCACCCGGGCGAAGCTTGATTCGGTCCATAACCGGCGCATCGTGGGGAAGGACATCAAGGATCAGGCGATTCTGGCAAAGCTATTCACGGATATCGGTCCGCGGTTCAAAGAGCGTCCGGGCGGGTATACCCGCGTGCTCAAGATCGGCTACCGCGACGGAGATGCCGCACAGATGGTGGTACTTGAGCTTGTGGAGCGTGATGAGGCGGCGGAGGCTGAGCAGAGCGCAAACAGGCGGGAGCGTAGGCGGGCTCGCGCGGAGCGCCGTGCGGCTGAGGATGCAGCTGCGGAAGAGGCGATTGCGGCCGACGAAGCAGCCGCGGCCGCGGATGACCAGGCGGCGGTCTCTGAGTCCAAAGATGATTCGGACGGTTCAACTGAAGATAAGCAGAGCGGAGAGTAGCGCCGGTATGCGGTAGTGGCGGTGGCGGTGCGAGACACCGTTGTGGCTGGCTAGTCGGCTCCGCTCAAAACAGTATAGTGTTTGCAGGTTTGCGGAGTGCATGGGAGCCTCGCCTTTGGGCGGGGCTTTTGTGCATTCTCAGCAGTTTTGGTAGAATTACCGATAGTTAATACGAGAAAGGGAAAACAAGGGCCCGCGTATAGGCATGAACTCGGCACAGAAATTCTCCCTGGCGCTACTCATTTCGGTTCTCGTGTTCGGCGCTTTCGCTGTGCTCGCGTGGTCCGGCCTCTTCGATTACATCGAGACCAATTTCTACGTCCAACGAGTGCGGGATAGCGTTGACATGCGTGTGCGTCGCATGGCCGACGTGGTGGACGCGTTCCACACGGACAATATCCGGCGATTTCAGACGGTGCTGAGCCGCGAGTCCGTTCAGCAGGCTTTCGCCATCAACCAGAGCGCCGTAACAATTGAAGAGCGCGAGACGTACTTCGGGGCCCTGAAGGAATCGGTGCCGTGGCTTGAGTATGTGCGTTTCGTGGACCGTTCCGGCGAGCGTCTTCACTACAGCACATTGCCGACAGACTACGAGCAGACCGCCGGCAGACGCGAATACCTGCCGCTCGCGGAGATAGCGGCTGATCCCGCGCTTCCGGCGCTGGTTCTGGGAGAAGGCACCGAGCAAGACATACTGCCCGTCACGGACCGGAACCTTTTCATCTATCGGTTCATCGTGCGCAATGAGTTCGACGTTGTTCAAGGGACGGCGTTGTTTTACGTCTCTGCCGCAGGAATCTCCACCGAACTGGTCCGGGACGGACTTGTGGGTCCCGGCTACGAGGTGCGACTGGTAGCCCCCCCGTCCGGATCTGAGGAAGCGGTTGGGGTCTTGGTGAATGTCCGCCCCCGTTGGGGCCGTACAATCATCCCAGAAGTCACTGAAACATGGAGCGCACTTCAAGCCGGAGATCTTCCCTTGGTGTCCTTGAACGATGCTGCGGGGGATACCACCGGCTACGTCATCTTCAGTAGATCGCTCTCCACCGGCGGTCGCGTGTTGTACTTGGTGCGTGAGCAAGAGCTCGAGATGAACGACGTGATGCGTATCGTCCTGCTTGCCGCCATTTTCCTGACGAGCTTCCTGTTAGTGTTCCTGCTTCTGAACTTGCGACAGGACGCCGTAACCGTACTATCAGACCGGGTGAAGCGGTTTCAGATCGCGGTGCTTCGGGAGTACGTAGAGAACAAGGACACGCTCGACTACGAGCGTCTGCGTGCCGAGCTTGAGGACCGGCGGTCGGAGGTAGCAGCCCGGATCAAACGCGGTGTGGGTCGTGTCAGACCGCGTGATCGTGAAAAGGTGGACGAGCTCGTCAACGACAGCTGGGACGAGATTCTCGATGTTCTCGGAAGTCGTGCTGCCCAGAAGCGTGGCCGCGGTCTGGACGAAAACCGCATAGAAGACATCTTGGAACGCGTCCTTGCTCGTCTGCAAAGCGACCCCCTTCCTCCCGGTCAGGTGGACACCGTGACAGCCGAAGAGGCCGGCGGTCGCGCGCAGAGGCCGGTTGAGGTTGAGGAGGTCGACGAAGCCGACGAGGTGGAGGAGCTCTCGGAGCTCGAGGACGCAGACGAGGTTGAAGAACTGTCCGAGTCGGGCGATGTGGGCGAAACCACGGCCGTTGATTCTCAGGAGGCCACTCGCCACGCGGACTTCACCTTAGGCATGACACCAATCGATGTGGAGGAGATCGAGGACGCGGAGGAAGTTGCAGAGGCTGAGCCGATTGAGCCAGGCGAATTGTCGGAGGAGTCTCCAGCAGGGCTCAACGCGGTGGAGGCTGAAGTTGAAGAGATCAAGGAGATCCCGGAGATCGTGATCCCAGATCGCAAAGCGGTTCTCGAGCCGGAGCCGATCGAAGAGGCTGAGCCGGCCGAGGAAGCCGAGCCGGCCGAAGAAGCTGAGCTGATTGAAGAGGCTGAGCCGGCCGAAGAAGCTGAGCTGATTGAAGAGGCTGAACCGGCCGAAGAAGCCGAGCTGATTGAAGAGGCTGAACCGGCCGAAGAAGCCGAGCTGATCGAGGAAGCTGAGCCGGCCGAAGAAGCTGAGCTGATTGAAGAAGCCGAGCCGGCCGAAGAAGTGCGTATGGCGCGGGAGGATCTTGATACTGTCCTTTCTCCGGACACGCTGGACGAGGCGGCGGAGCTTGAGCAGTTGGTCATTGACGAGGAATTGGCCGAGTCGGGTGAGCCGTTCGCGGAGATAGAGGAAGATGAGGCAGACCTCTCTTCGTCTGATGGGAGACGCGAGCGAACCTCTTCGAATGGTATCGGGAAGCCCGAGCAAGGTGCAGTCGTGGACGACCGGGCCGGCCTGGAGGAGGGCGACGAGGTCGAAGAGCTTGAGGAGCTTGGAGAGCTGGAGCCGGAAGAGCCGGAGGCGTTGGAGACCGGTGAAACCGTAGAAGGTGAGGACCGCTCAGTGGCGCGGCGAGTCGAGTTGGAGGTCCTCCAGGAGCTTGAAACTGAGGACGAGGCTGGCGTGGCGGAGTTGGAGACGGTCGGCCGGAGTGTCTCCGCGTTTTCAGGGACTGTGTTTTCGTTTGGGTCTGGTGGGTCATCTCCGGGCGGCTGGGCGCGCAGGCCGGAAGGCCGCAGTGAGATGAACGACGTATCGACCGAGGGCGTGCTTGAACCGGTGGAGTCCGAAGCGGCTGAGCTGGAGGTCGCTGAGGAGCTGCTCGAAGAGGTTGATGACGAAGCCGTTGCCGGTGGTGAAGAGGTGGCCGTGGGTGCCGCCGGAACAGAGACCCGAAGACGCTCTTCCGAGACGGTCTCGACCAGCCGGGTGGCTGACCTGATCCGCTTTGACTCGATCGGTGAGTTCGTTACGGCAGACTATGAGATCTCAACACTCAGTGACATTCTGAACGAGCTTCACGTGGATAGCCAGATTGTCGTGTCCGAGGACGGGCTGGTGCAGATTGGCAAGGACGCGTACGTTGGTGCGGAGCGTGGGCCGGATGACCGGATTCAGCATTTGGTGGATTCCGTAATACATGAAGGGGTTTCGCGGGAGACCGCCGGCATCGATGAGCTTTTCGGTTTTGAGGCTCTGGATTTGGGCGCGGTCGCCGGTGACGAGTCAGTGGATGATGTGGAGCCGTCAGGTGAGCAAATGGCTACCTCTCTTTTCCGGTTTGTTGATCGGGGATTTGACTACGATGCATTCATGAGGGGCTTCCGAAGTACCGAGGGGGGCGTGTTCAAGTCGTTGGTGCGGTTCACGCGGTTTTGGGAGGCCGTCATCGGTGTTCTGATGACTCCTGAGCGCGGGAACTTGAAGTTCACGTATCCGCTCGGGATCGATTCCCAGTGCGTTCAGTCGCTTGTGATCCGGTCTGATAGCGAGCTGCATCAGAACGTCTTGAGCAAGCGGTACGTGATGCTGATCAAACGTCCGCTGTATCATGTTGAGTACTTTCGTGATCTCTGTTCTGAAGAGGAGCTCGCGTACTTCTCGCACACCGTCTTTGTCCCGGTGGTGTTCCGTGGTCGAGACAGTTATGCGCTTCTGGCGTTTCGCGAGCCCGTCTCACAGCTGCTTGATGTATTCCGCACGATTGTTCCGCGCTTAGGCAAGCTAAACGCGTGATCTTTTCCAAGCGCGGAGGAGGACGTGGTGTTCTACCGTGTTCGCAAGCTATACTTTCCGGAGCATTACCAGGGTCCAAGGACTCCGCAACCGTATTTTGAAGGGTGGTACTACAAGTTCGTCTTTCCGGGTCGCCGATTCGCCATAATCCCCGGCGTATCGTGGGCCCCGGACGATCCGCACGCATTTGTCCAGTGGCTCGATGGGGATTCCGGGGTATCTCACTACCACCGCTACCCGGTTGAGGCGTTTCGCTTTGGCAAGAGTCGTTTCTGGATTGAGGTTGCCGACAACCGTTTCAGCCTGTCGAGCCTGGCGGTCGACATTCCCTCCCTGAAGGCTGATGCTGTGATTCTGGAGCCTACCGGTTGGCCGACTTCCGTGGTGTCTCCGGGAACGATGGGGCCGTACTCGTTCGTCCCGAAGATGGAGTGCAATCACGCAGTGTTGGTGATGGATGCGACTGCCGCCGGCAGTGTGGACGGGGTTCAGTACTCTCATGGGCGCTGCTACGTGGAGAAGGATTGGGGACGTTCTTTTCCCAAGGGCTGGGTTTGGGCCCAATCCAACTCATTCACCAAGCCCGGCGTATCGGTGACATGCTCAGTGGCGCGGGTTCCGTTCCGAAATACCGCCTTTGCCGGGTTTCTGATTGGTCTCTTGGCAGATGGTCGGCTCCACCAGTTCACCACGTATAATGGAGCTAGAGTGGAGCGCGTGAGCCTTACCGAAGAGTCTGTGGACCTCACCGTGGAGAGGCGGCAGCGCCGGCTCTCCCTGACACTCCATCGAGCAGGTGGCACGGTGCTTGCAGCACCGCACGACGGCGCCATGACGGGGCGGATCATGGAGACGCTAGACGCTGAGATCTCGGTCAGCCTTGAGAAGAGCGGCACGACGCTGTACGAAGGAGTGGGCTCATCGGCGGGACTCGAGGTGGTCACTCCAGGTCAGATTGGTCTATAGGCTCGTCGGTTCCAAGGAGTTCCTTCAGGGCTTCTTCGAGGCCGTCTTCGGCGTCTCCTTCCAAATGAGTGATTTGGTCCAGGTTTGACGCGAGCTCGTCTTCAAGTTGATCGATATCTGAGAAGTGGGGCGGGATCTTCAGCAGCCGGTCTTCTTCGTCGTCGTATAGATAGACTGAAACCAGTCTTCCATGGACCTGGAAACGGCCGGCGTGGGTCACCGAGGCCCACGGCATGGACACCACTTCACCGGTCGCAGTGTGACAGGTGACCCCATCGTCTGTGGTACTCACGCGGCTGTTCATCTGATATCCGAAGTATTTGAGGAAGTGATACCCGAACCACGCGGTCAGCAGCACGCCGGTCACACCAAGTAGAGGATGCACCCAGATGAGTAGTCCAACTGATCCGAGCGCGGCCAGCATGACAATGCCCGGCATGAGAAGTGCCCGGGGGTTTTGAGATAGACAAAATCGGTAAACCACGCCGAATGCTATTTGCTTCGGGCGCCGGTTGTCAATATGGAGCGTCGCGGCAAATCGCGGCCTTTCAACAGTTTTCGCAGCAGTCTATAGCGGATAGAATGGCGGCAATATGACAACGGGAGCAAGAGTCTACACCGACGGTGGTTGCCACGGAAACCCGGGTCCCGGCGGATGGGCCTACGTTATCGCCGCCGCCGGCGAGCGGATCGAGGCATCGGGAGCGCTCGGTGATACGACAAACAACCGCATGGAGCTAACCGCGGTGATCTCCGCTCTGGGAGCAGTGGCTGCGCTGCCGGTCCCGGTGGGGGCGGTGACGGTGGTGACCGATTCACAGTACGTGAAGAACGGAATAACGAGCTGGATTGAGACGTGGGAGCGGAACGGCTGGAAGACCGCTGCAAAGAAACCGGTGAAGAATCGGGACCTCTGGATGGCGTTGCGGGCACTGGACCGGCAGCTGCGGCCCGGTTGGGAATGGGTTAAGGGACACGATGGCAATGAGCTCAATGAGCGGTGCGACGCGCTGGTTCAGCAGGCGATTGCCGCGATGAAGTGAAGCCCGGCTGACGCGATTGCGGTCAGAGTGAGTGGAGGGACTAATGGTTATCCACTCGTATGAACCGGCCGGGTACACCGGCACTGTTGTATCGGTAGAGGTCGATATCAAGCGCGGAATCCCCGGGACTGATGTCGTAGGGCTTGCCGGACAGGCGGCACGAGAGGCCAGAGACCGAGTTCGGGTCGCGGTGCGAAACAGCGGCTTCGTGTATCCGTTGGATCGGATTCTGGTAAGCTTGGCGCCGTCGGACGTTCCCAAGAGCGGAGCCGCGCTGGACTTGGCGATAGCGCTGGCGGTCTTGGCGGAGTCCAATCAAGCGTTGTGTACTGACCCACGGCCCACTCTGGCGGTAGGTGAGCTTCACCTTGGTGGCGCTATCGGGCCCGTTCGCGGCGTGATTGCCGCGCTGAGCGAGGGTTGGCAGCACGGGATCCGCAGGTTCGTCATTCCTGCGGCGAATCGTGAGGAAGCGCGGTCAGTACCGGATGACGTGGTCTTTCCGGTCCGGACGCTGGCTGAGGCGGTGGCCGCATTCGGAGGCCGGGTGCCCGCGATCGCCTCCGGAGACAGTGCTGTTCAGTCCGCGTGGGGTGATGAGCCGGGATCGGCTTCGGGGGACTTCTACGCCGGGTTAGGTGACTATAGATCTCTTCGGGGACAGCCGTTACTCAAGCGAGCCATAGAGGTAGCAGTAGCCGGAGGTCATCACCTGTTGCTTGTGGGACCGCCCGGCTCCGGGAAGAGCATGGCTGCTTCGTTGATCCCATCAGTCTTGCCACCGCTAGATCGGGAGGAAGCAGTTGAGGTAACGCGACTCCATTCGTTGGCGGGGGCACTTTCTCCCGGTCACGGGCTCATGCGGCACCGGCCGTTCCGCGCGCCGCACCACGGCGCCACGGCGGAGGGGATCCTTGGCGGTGGACGGACGGTGGAGCCCGGAGAGGCGTCCCTTGCGCACCGAGGGGTGCTGTTCCTGGACGAGGCCCCGGAGTTTCGTCGGAACGTGCTCCAAGGACTGCGAGAACCGCTGGAGGAGCGGAGGATTCGGATAACGCGCGCCGGGCGCAACTACTGGTTCCCCGCATCGGTGCAGCTGGTGCTGGCGTGCAATCCATGCCCGTGTGGTCTGCTGGGGCGTGAAGACGCCGCGTGTCTGTGTGGAATGTCGGAGATCGATCGCTATTGGCGGCGCATCGGTGGAGCGCTCATTGATCGGATCGATCTCCGCGTGCGTGTCTCTCCTGGGCAGATCGTCGGACCAAGTACTACGTGCAGCAGCGCTGAGATGCTTCGCCGAATCCGAGTGGCCCGCGTTCGGCAGCGGTCTCGCTACACGCCTGGTGCGGCGACGCTGAACGGCGAGGTGACCGGAAGAGAGTTGGATGCGTTGGTGCCGCGCGGACAGCGCCTTGCCGGGGTCTTGGCGGAGGTGGTGCGCATGCTCCGTCTCTCCAGCCGGGGTGTGGTGTCGATCCTACGGCTGGCGCGGACGATCGCAGACATGGATGATCGCGATGATCTCTGCGAGTCCGATCTCCTGGAAGCCGCGGCCCACCGTCGGCTCGGCGAGGAGAGCCCTATCTGGATGAGCTTCTGAGCGGCGCGACCAGTGGTCTGTACGTGACCGCCGGTATGGCATCACGGCTTGGCGAACCGGTATACTGATGCAGAGAGGTTGTGATGAAGCTGTATAGTCGAGGCCGGCTCCTTTTTGTGGGCGTTGCAAGCGCTCTGCTTGTGGTTCTGCTCGTAGTAGGATTCGGGGTCTTTGGTGGGATTGGTGCGGGAGAGAGCGACGTGGGTACGGCGGTCTCAGGGGTGCAGGAGATTCACGACTTGGAACTCCAGACCAACCACGGATCTGGTACGCTGATCCCGGCTGCTACACGGACCGACTACTCCGAAGATGAACTTGAAAACATCCGCGTCTTCGACATGCGGAATCAGGGGGTTGTGAACATAACCACGGAGACCCTGACCTACAACTGGTTTCTTGAACCCGTGCCCGAGGAGGGAACCACGGGGTCCGGGAGCATTATAGATGCTCGTGGCTATGTGCTGACTAACTACCACGTGGTCCAAGACGCGGTGCGGGTGTACGTAACGCTTTCCGAGGGCGAATCCGTGGAGGGAGATGTTATCGGCGCCGATCCGGAGAACGATCTTGCCGTGGTCAAGTTTGACCCAGACGGCAGAGAGCTGACAACCGTCCCACTAGGGATCTCGAGTGACCTCAGGGTCGGACAGAAAGTGCTCGCTATCGGCAATCCGTTCGCGCTCGGTCGCACGCTGACCACCGGAGTGATATCTGGAGTGGGGCGGAGTCTCCGTGCCTATAACGATCTAGTGATAAGCGGCATGATTCAGACGGACGCCAGCATTAATCCCGGGAATTCCGGCGGCCCACTTCTGGATTCTCGCGGTGACATGATTGGCATTAACACCATGATCTACTCGACCAGTGGTGGGTCAATCGGAATAGGGTTCGCTGTTCCGGTTGACACGGCCAAACGGGTAGTGCCGGACCTCATCGAGCACGGCCACGTAGTCAGAGGCTGGATCGAGCTCGTGCCGGTTGAGATTGTGCCACAGCTGGCCGCGCTGCTTCGCGTCCCGGCATACGAGGGGCTGCTGGTCAGCGCTGTGGAGCCGGGAGGAAACGCCGCGGAAGCCGGCCTGCGTGGTGGAAGCCCAGATCAGCCGGTGCGATTCGGCCGAGCGGTCATATACCTGGGTGGAGACATTGTCCTGGAGGTTGGCGGGGTTCCGGTGAACTCGCGAGCAGACCTGTACAAGGCGCTTGAGCCGACGCGACCCGGAGAAGAGGTCACGGTGGTCTATCGCAGAGGTGGCCGACGTGCACAGACCACGGTCACGCTAACCGAGCGTCCATCTCCACGCGAATGGGAATAGTTTGTGGTCCATCCATTCAACGTCGTTGCCGACTTCACACCGGCCGGAGATCAAGGTAGGGCGATCGCCGAGTTGAGTGACGGCATCAATGCCGGCGAACGGTTCCTGACGCTACGAGGTGTAACCGGCTCCGGCAAGACCTACTCAATGGCGAAGATCGTGGAGGCGGTCCAGAAGCCGACGCTTGTAATCAGCCACAACAAGACACTTGCTGCCCAGCTGTACCGCGAGTTCAAACAGTTCTTTCCGGACAACGCCGTGGAGTACTTCGTCTCGTACTACGACTACTATCAGCCGGAGGCGTATGTTGCCGCGCGAGATCTCTACATCGAAAAAGATGCCTCCATAAACGAGGAGATCGAGCGGATGCGGTTGGCGGCGACAACGAGCCTCCTGGAGCGATCCGATGTGCTGGTGGTTGCCACGGTATCGTGCATCTATGGTCTTGGTAGCCCTCGCGACTACCGAGAGATGCGCGTCAGGGTGGATCGAGGATCGGAGTTGGATGTAACCACGCTTCGCCGCCGCCTGATCGACCTACAGTACGACCGTAACGACGATATTCTTCAGCACGGGAAGTTCCGCATTCGCGGCGAAGTGATCGAGATCTACCCCGCGTACGCTGATGCTGCCTACCGGATTGAGCTGGATTGGGACACGGTGGGCCGGATTAGGCGGATCAACCCACTGACCGGGGAGACGATTGAGGAGCTTGATGTGGCCATGATCTACCCCGCGAAGCATTTCGTGTTGCCACAGGACCAGATCACCTCGGCGATTGATCTGGTGAGAGACGAGCTTGAGACCCGCCATCAAGAGCTCGTCGACCAGGGCAAACTGGTTGAGGCGCAACGGTTGCGTAGTCGCACCGAATACGACATTGAGATGCTCAGCGAGATGGGCTACTGCGCCGGTATTGAGAACTACAGCCGACATCTCGGCGGCCGACGGGAGGGCGAACGGCCTGCGGTACTGCTGGACTACTTCCCGGAAGGTTTTCTGACCTTCATTGACGAGTCTCATGTGACGGTCCCGCAGGTTCGCGGTATGTACGCTGGAGACCGCAGCCGGAAGCTCAGTCTTGTCGATTTTGGGTTTCGGCTGCCGTCCGCGCTGGACAACCGGCCGTTGGTGTATGACGAGTTCGAAAGCCTGTTGGACCGCGTTGTTTTCGTATCCGCCACCCCAGGCGACGAGGAGGTGGAGAAGAGCAGCCGTGTGGTAGAGCAGATCATCCGGCCAACAGGACTGCTGGATCCGGTCATCACCGTCCGGCCGACCGAGGGGCAGATCGATGACCTCTACGCAGAGATCCAGGCGCGAATTGCGGTAGGAGAACGATCTCTGATCACCACGCTCACCAAGAAAATGGCGGAGGACCTCACCGACTACCTTACAAACTTGGGGCTGCGGGTGCGCTACTTGCATTCTGAGGTTGAGACGATCGAGCGCGTGGAGATCTTGACTCAGCTGCGTCAGGGAACCTTCGATGTGCTTGTTGGTATCAATCTCTTGCGCGAAGGGCTGGATCTGCCTGAGGTGTCGTTGATTGCGATCCTGGACGCGGACAAGATCGGGTTCCTGCGCTCAGCCACGTCGCTCATTCAGACCATCGGTCGGGCGGCGCGAAATGTGAACGGTGCGGTGATCATGTACGCCGACCGTGAGAGCGACGCGATGTGCGAGGCGATCCGGGAGACTGAGCGTAGACGGGCGATCCAGACCGCCTACAATGAGGCTCACGGCATCACCCCCAGTACCATCAAGAAAGCGATCCACGACATTCTGACGCGGACTCGAGAGGATCATCGGGAGGATCAGAGACAGTCAATCGAGATTCTCAAGAAGAGCTACAATGTAGCGGTCCCCTCACAACGCAAGGCATTGATCAAGGCGCTTGAGGTGGAGATGCTCGAGAAGGCGAAGAACCTTGAGTTCGAGCAGGCGGCTGTTCTGCGCGATGAGATCGCTGAGCTCAAGCAGGTTGGGAGCGCCGGCCGGTAGCCCATGGGGTTACTCGGGACTTGTCACCAGCACGGGATCTACCGCACCGGTACCCAGGCGCGGCTGAAAGGTGGGTGAGCGGTCTCGGTATTCCGGGCTGGAGTAGTAGCGCCCGGCATTCCACTCGCTCATCACGCGAGCCTCCGTGTGAGCATACGCTTCTGAGACGGTAATGTAGCCATCCCCATCATGATCGCCGCTCTGCAGTCCCTCCAGCAGGAAGTAGGTGAAGATCCCGTGGCGTCGTGTGCCTGATTCCCAGGAGAACTCCGTTTCTCCGGCCGCGGCGAGGTATGTGATTGTGTCCGTGGTATCTGCGGAAGCAGATCCGCCGAAGTAGAGCCGCAGACTTGAGAGTGCGTCCGGGGCGGCGATGCCGCCTCCTTCGCCGAAGAAGTTGGTCGGCACGGTATCAACAGAGGTAGTGTCACCCGTGAAGCCGCCGGAGTGGCATGCGTCAATAATGACAATCCGGTTTCTTGCAGGGATGCTCATCATGAGCGTGGCAAGCTCGGAGTCGCTGACGGCGTTCTGGAGTGTGGCCTGAACATTCTCCGTGATCGGAACCGCGTTGTAGAGGAACAGGTGCTCGGTGTACGGCGATGCGCCGTACGGTTCGTCGGTTCCCGATAGCCCATCAAAATGTGCATGCCAGGCGTCCGGCAGGCCTGCGTACATGAACTCCATGCCGTCGCCAAAGCCGTGACCTGCGAAGTAGAAGACAACGGTGGCTTCCGGTTCCACGCGTGCGGCCAGATCGGCGATGTCCGTAGTCAGCTGCGCTTTTGTTGCCTGGGCATCCAATCGAAGAATCACCTCCGTGTAGCCACGCGCGGAAAACAGGTCAGCCATCGCCTGAGCGTCGTCGTCGGTGTAAGTGAGGTCGTTGAGTGTGGTGTAGTCACTATACCTCGCCAGTCCGTAGACGAGCGCATAGGCCGCAGGCCCCGCCTGCGGCGGACTCACCATGCATCCCACGATGGCCGGCAGAATCGGCAACAGAGTAATTCGCAAAAGCGCAGAGAAGCGGTTCAGCATGCTAGTGTCTAAGATACTTCAACGGCAGTAGGCTTTCCAGGCCAACGCTGAGCATGATCCCGATGGTTGCTGCAATGCGGGTGTCGGCGCGGAAGTCCCACCTGAAGAACGGGGTAGCTGCAACATATGGGTGTGGCGGCGCCGAATCGCATTGCGGTTCCTCAACGCCGCCGGAGAGCGGCCTGAGACGCGCACCGGCGGCAACCAGCACATAGGGGCTGAACAGAAGTGCGTTTGTCTGCGAGTACGCGATCCACGTGGCGCCGCCGGTGAGACGGAGCACGACCGGACCAACGGCAGCCGAAGCACGTGTCCCCATGCTGAAGGAATCGGTCCCGTGGTACCGGAAGCCGCCGGAGACCCGGGATGGGAGGGTTCGTCGCAGCTCGGTGGCGAACCCAACGGCCAGGCGACCCCCAATCACCCGCTCAAGAGAAGCTCCAACGCCGGTGTCGAGTTGCACCATCGTTTGGTATGGAGTATCTTGAACCACCGTTGCCCCGTGAACAGAGTGAGTCTGGAGGTCCCACTGTGCCTCCAAGACCGTGGAGACGAACAACAACGTCAGAGCGTACCATCTCATGAGTAACCGCATACCGCAACGCACAGTCGTTCGTCAAGGCCCCTGGCTCCTGGTGATTATCTCGTTGTCGTTTATGGGCGCGTGCGATCAAGATGCACGTGCGCGGAGCGTGCATCTGCCTTCCACGCAGGTTCTCACCATTCGGCCGCATTGGGCGGTTGTGACGCGAACGTATGCGCGGGTCTTCGCGGAACGGGATCCGGCCGGCGATATAGTGTTTCACGTACGTGCGGGAGACGTGGTGTCACTCGATCGTGTTGACGCCGGCGGCCTGCACGGCGAGTGGTTCTTCATTGGTATGGGAGACCTGCAGGGATGGATTCCGGCAGATACACTTGAGTTGTACGACACGCGGTCTCGAGCCGAGAGCGCGTCGGAGATCTACCGCGTCGCGCCGGCGAGGGACGATGAGCGTGACTGAGGACGTGCTGAATGTTGCCCGCTACGTGCTTCCGCCCTTTCTTGGGGCCGTCATAGGCTACGTGACTAACGCCGTCGCCATCCGAATGCTGTTTCGTCCGTTGACGGAAAAGCGTGTCCTTGGGATACGTGTCCCGCTGACGCCGGGAATCATCCCGCGCCGGCGGCACCAGCTCTCAGAGAGTATTGCACAGATGGTGTCCACCAAGCTGCTCACACCTGAGACGGTAGACGCCCGGCTCCGTTCTCCCGAGTTCATCGCAAGCCTGAGAGCATCCGTTTCCGGATTCACCTCCGACCTATTGGAAGGCCGGATCAGCGGCACCACGCCGTTCGCTGCTGACATGGCGGAGGTTTTCGGCTCACTCGCAGAAGGATTTGTGCGGAGCAACCGATTTGGGGAGTTGGCAGCCCATGTGGTGCCGCGTATCACGGAGGCCGCTGGAGCGGTGAGGGTTACGGACCTGACGCCCACCGCTGATTCGGTGACGGAGATCGTGCGCCGTGCGTTGCAGAGCGCCGCCGGCGAGGAGAAGCGGAGTGCCGCGGTAGCCGCCGTGCGTCGATGGGTGGAGGGCCACCTTGAGTCGGACACGCGTATGTCGGACCTGGTGGGGGAACTGGACGGTGACCGGGTCAGCCGTTTTCTGGCAAAGGTATACGATCCCGCGTACGCGTTTCTGATGCGTTGGCTGGAGCGCCCGGATGTCAGAGCGGACCTCGCCGAACGAGGCCGCGAGCTGGTGAAGACGATCCTAACGCGTCTCAATCTGGTCCAGCGATTCCTGGTCTCAGCGGCGCAGTACGATCGGTCGTTGAACGAGAAGATGCCTGTAATCGTCACCGATATCGTCGAGTCGATACGTGAGGCAGGGGGAAGCACCCGCAACCGAAGCCGAATCATCTCTGCCGCCCGGCACCAGATTGGCGAGCTGAGTCACCACGGTGTGGCCGATCTGGCCGGACGGTTCAGGCTGGATCTACCTGCCGCCGCGGAATCTGCAACCAACATGATTATGGACTTTCTGGTCCGTCCGGATGTGCAGGACCGGATTGCCGGTGCCGCGTGGTCATTCGTTGAGCGCCGCGGCGATGCCACGGTTGAGCAGCTGTTGCACGATGGGTTGAGCCTGACCCGCGCCGAGGTAGATCGTATGCTTCTTGACGCTGTTGGTCGGTGGTCTGATGCACCGGGGAGCGGTGTACAGGTACGCCAGGCTGTCGGATCGTTCGTTGAGAGGCAACTCTCCGCATCCGTCCCGCTAGAGAATCTGGTGAACCTGGAGGCCGGCCGCAAAGCGGCTCTTGATAGGTTCCTGTCAGGCAAAGCCGCCGAGCTCATTCAGGAGCGGGTGCCGTCACTGCTTCAGGGCTTGGACATACACGGAATGGTGGTACAGAAAATCGATGGGTTGGACGTCGAGAGCGTAGAGAAGCTGCTGCTGATGGTTATTGCCAAGCACCTGAAGTGGATCAACCTGTTTGGAGCGGTTCTTGGGGCTCTCATTGGGGGACTTCAGGTCGCGCTGAATCTGCTCGGATGAGAGGTCTGGATGTGCGAACACGCACCGGGCGAGTTGCGTGACGCTTGAATAGCCCGAGCGGACCAGGCGATGTATATTGCGAAGCAGCGGGGGCGAGATCGAATCGAGATTGGATCGGAGCTGCCGTAGTCCAGCACACGTAACGGAGGTAGGAGATGCAGGCAAGGATTGAGAACAGGCCGGTATTCACCACGCTGACGGTCCTGTTGGAGAGTGGTGAGTCATTCCGTGCGGAAGCCGGTGCCATGGTGGCAAAATCCCCGACGGTTGAGCTGCAGGCCAAGACGCAGGGGAAAGGGCTTGGTGGCGTGTTGCGAGCTGCCGTCGGCGGCGAGAGCCTGTTTGCGAGCCTTTTCTCCGCCTCAGGCGGAGCGGGAGAGGTCATTCTCGCCCCAGCAACACCGGGCGACATTATTGAGTTCGATCTGACCGGAGAGACGCTCTATGCACAGGGAGGCGCGTACCTTGCCGGCTCTGATGGCCTTGAGCTCGGCACCAAGGGGAGTCTGAAGTCGATGTTCTCAGGCGAGGGGCTCTTTCTCCAGACAATAGCCGGCCACGGCATGGTGTGGCTCAGCGCGTATGGCACCGTTTGGAAGAAAGAGCTTCAGCCGAACGAGACCTACACCGTGGACACCGGACACATGGTCGCATTCGAGCAGTCGGTGAGCTATACCGTGCGGAAAGCCTCGCGCGGGTTGTTCTCAACCTTTGCGAGTGGTGAGGGCCTTGTCGCGGAGTTTCGCGGACCGGGCTCGGTCTGGATCCAATCACGGAATCTTCGTGGATTCGCCGGCCTAATCGCCAAGCTGATGCCGTCTTCCAGCAATCGATAGCCCGTGGCTACTCCACGGGTACACGGCGACCTGCCGTGTGTTCTCCTACGGCTGCGTCGCCGGCCGTGGGCTGTTGCGGAATACACACGGTGAACGCGGAACCCTCTCCCAGCGTGCTCTGTACCGACACATCGCCGCCATGCGCACGCGCGATGTGCTTGACTATTGCCAATCCAAGACCCGTTCCGCCGAGCTCACGGCTTCGTGCACGATCGGTTCGGAAGAATCGCTCAAACACCCGCGGCAGGTCGCGCGCCGGAATGCCTTGGCCGTTGTCCCGCACCGTAACCGTGAAGTGCTGATCGTCGCTAGCCAGCTCCAGCTCGACATCACTACACTCATCCGAGTACTTGACTGCGTTGTCCAGCAGATTCACCAGCGCCTGCTCAATCAGGTTTGGATTGACCCGCACGATCGGGTTTCCGGAATGCGAGGTGCGCACGCGTATCTGCTTCGCCTTGGCCGCAGGTGCGCAGACATCGAGGGCGGCGGCTGCAAGGTTTTCAACATCGCACTCCTCAAACCGGAGCTGTAAGCGGCCCTGCTCCAGCCGCGAGAGGCTCAAGAGGTCCTCTATGATCAAATTGAGTCTATTCGCATGGTTGAGAATGATCTGCAGAAACCGCTGACTCTGATCCGGGTCGTCCACACCTCCGTCCAGGAGCGTCTCTACGAAGCCTTTGATGGAGGTGATAGGCGTCTTGAGCTCATGGCTGACGTTTGCCACGAAGTCCTTTCGCATCTGCTGAAGTTGCTTGATACGTGTGATGTCGCTCGCAACAATCAGAATGCCGCGCCGGTGCGTTCCTCCCTCCCTGCTCAGCGGAGTCACATGGACGCGTAGGTGGATGGGTGAATCCCGATATACCGTGATCTCTCGTTCCACCGACTCGCCGCTTGCCATTGCCGCCGTGGCAAGATCATCCAACTCGGCGTTGCGGATGTGCTGAATCACGCTCTTGCCGGTGCTACCTACCGATTCTACGCGGAGCAGCGTTGCCGCAGCGTGATTCATGCTGCGAATCCGTCGATTGGCATCGAGTACGATAACCCCCTCTGCCATGCTGGCGAGAATGGTCTCCAGCTCATTTCGCTGATGACGTATGGCACGGATGCGAAGCTGAAGCTGCTCAGCCATGGTTTGTAGCGCGTGAGCGAGGACGGCAATCTCAGGCGGCCCCTTCAGCCTGAATGGGAGCTCCAGCTCCCCCCGCGCGTATCTTCCTGCGGCCTCCTGAAGCAGCCGTATCTGGTTTCCGCGGCGGAGAGAGAGGATTCTCGCCATGCCCACTATGAATGCCGCAATCACCAGTGCCGCCATCAACACGGCAACCGCAACGGTTGCGGCTGGTCCGGTAACGGTGCCTATGTGGCGTGTGGCCACCACAATGAAGCACGGCGACTCGGCACTCCCAAGGGCGGCGGCCCCGTATACCAGCGTTGGCCCCCGGTCTCCCGACGTCGCAGAGCTTCCGCGGCGAACACCACCGGTGGGGATTCCGCTCCAAATCCCGGACAACGCTTCTGCAGAAAACGGCGAGCTTGCCTGCGTGGACAGCAGCATTGACCCGACGGCCGCATCATAGACGCTGATGCTCGCCCCGCCGGTGACCGCCCGGTCCGTCAGCCGAGAGAGCGTGGACCGGACGTGTTCCGGGTCACATGCCAAATGCGGCTCTACGGCGGCAACCGCGGTTTGGGCGAGCGCCTGCATGTCGTTCACAACAAGCTGGGTGAGGGTTGCCCGCGTAACCACCGCTGCGGTCACGGTGACGAGCACCAGGCCAAAGACCGCAATCGCAGCGTAGGCCGGTGCCGGACTCCGGGACTCCGTCGGGCGCATGCTACTCGGCCTTGAGTCGGTAGCCGACGCCGCGAACGGTCTGAATTAGCATGCCGTGCTCTCCGAGTTTTCTCCTGAGGCCCAGGATTTGGACATCCACCGAACGCTCCGTCACCGGATAGTCCTTGCCTTTCACGCTGTCTATGATCTTGTTCCGTGAGAATACCCAACCCGGGTTTCGGGCGAGGAACTCCAGAATCGCGAACTCCGTTGCGGAGAGACTCACTGGGTTGCTGCCGATCGCCACAGTGTGACGAGAGACGTCTATGGTGATCCCATGAACGCGAAGCTGTTCGGAAGGGCGCTCAGGATTCTCCTCAGCCGCTCGCCGCAGTACCGCACGTAGTCGGGCAACCAGGACCTTTGGGCTGAACGGCTTGGTGACATAGTCATCTGCGCCGATCTCCAGGCCGGTAACGATATCCGCATCCTCGGCCTTCGCCGTAAGCATCAATACCGGGGTC
The DNA here is from genome assembly GCA_964437265.1 of uncultured Spirochaetaceae bacterium. GTDB lineage: Bacteria > Spirochaetota > Spirochaetia > DSM-27196 > SLST01 > CAYTGY01. The sequence goes on from CAYTGY010000014.1 coordinate 23,794, forward strand.
GAGCGTGTGATATCGTGCTGCTTGAGCCGACGGCACACCTCTAGTCCATCCAGACCCGGAAGCATGAGGTCCAGCACAATCGCGTCCGGTCGCAGGCGCGTGGCTGATGCCAGAGCGGCCTCACCGGTTGATACGGTCTCTACGGTGTAACCTTCCTTCTCCAGGTTGTACCGAATCAGCTCCAGAATGTCGTGTTCGTCATCGACGACAAGAACGGTTTCTTTTGGCATGTTCTCTGCTCACCTCCGTCGGGCCGAGCCCGATGGTCTTCGGCCGCTCGACCTTCTCATTGGTTCGTTAGGAGTTGATGAGTGAACCAATCGGCGAGCGCGACCAGCCGGTTATAGAAGCTCTCAGCGGCGCGCTCTTCCATACCGAGCAGGCCGATTGGAGACGTGCCGCTGTTTCCGTAGAAGACCAGGTAGGAGCCCACCGGCTTGACCACCATGTGGATCTCTAGAGCCCCGGCTCCCACCGCCGGCACCAACCCACGGTACAGAAGCGGTGTCAGGTTGATCATGGATACCCACACTGCTTCGCCGCTGACAACGTACTCAAGCCGGTAGAGATTCCGAGCGAAGCTGGAATCACGCTGGAAGATCACAATACTGTCTCGCGGCGGGATTGACGATACCAGGGGGTCAGGAATCCGCTCCGGGTCCGATTCCGAAGACACCGCATAGGACTCGAAAAACAGCGTTCTCATCCGGCCGCGGCTCGCCGAATAGTACTCGATCCCGGCCATCGTGCTAATAGAGCGCAGAACGTTGTATGTGTCCACCGGTATCTCCGCACCCCGTGTGGAGGCGTCGGCCGACGACCGCAGGAACAACACCTCTACGCCGATCTTGGGGCGAAGATCCGCCAGACTTGACCGGACCTCCTCCTGGAACGCAGGAGCGAGCGCGACGGACGTACGGTCACGGTAGCGGACGGTAAGCTGTCCGGTCTCAAGTAAGGTGTGGATTTGGACGGCCGAGAGGTCGCGTAGTGAGGCGGTCAATGCATCACGGTCGTCCGCCTCTGCGGCCATTGAGGCGGCCAGGAGTATCAAGATTGCACGGCCATGGAAGCGCATGATAGGATGAGTATACGGAAATCATACAAGCCGACAACACACGGATGGACAGCACAGTACTTTTCACTGGGGGCGGGTCCGGGGGCCACGTGTTTCCCGGTCTTGCCGTGATAGAAGCATTTCGCGAACGAAACGAAGCTGCGGTCGCTTGGATCGGGTCCACCGGCGGCATGGAGCGGCGTGTGGTTCGCCGGTTCTCTATTCCGTACATCGGCATCCCGACCGGTAAGCTGCGGCGGTACCTGTCGCTACGGAACCTCGCAGACGTCTTTCGGATCCTGGCCGGCATCCAGCGTTCGATTGGAGTTGTCCGCCGGCTCAAGCCGTCCGCGCTCTTCTCCAAGGGCGGGTTCGTCAGTGTGCCGCCTGTCCTTGCCGCCAGGTTGCTCGGTGTTCCGGTGCTTACTCACGAGTCGGATCTAGTTCCCGGGCTTGCTACCAGAATCAACGCCCGGTTCGCTGATCGGATCCTTGTGGCATACAAGGAGTCGGTGCACCACCTGCCTACCCGCGCACGGTCGCATGCGGTGGTCACCGGGAATCCCGTTCGACGCGAGATCGCCCTCGGCAGTCCATCCGAGGGGCGTCGGATCGCAGGCTTTGCCGACTCTGCCCGCCCAACGGTGTTCTTTGTCGGCGGCTCGCAGGGTGCCCAGCAGATCAACCAGGTTGTGCGGAGGCTTCTGCCTGGCGTATTGGAAACCTGGAACGTTGTCCACCAGACCGGCCGCGAGACCCCGCCGGAGATGCCCGGGTACTTCGCCGCGCCGTTTTTTGGCGGTGAGTACGCGCATCTCCTTGCCGCGAGTGACCTTCTGGTGTGCAGGTCAGGCGCCGGAACGCTGTGGGAAGCGGCGTCTGTGGGTACGCCAATGTTGCTGGTCCCGCTGATCTCCGGTTCTCGCGGTGACCAGCTACAGAACGCCCGTTTGTTTGAACGGCATGGCGCTGCACACGTTCTAAGCGACCCGGTGACGCTCTGTGCCGACGTTGTGGCGTGGCTCGAGCGACTCAAGCAGTCGCCGCGGGAACGCGAGGAGATGGCGGAGAGCGCCCGTAGACTGGTAAACGACGATGCGACGGACCTGATTGTGCGGGAGATAGAGCGGGTTCGGCGGTCACCGGGCTCTAGGTAACAAGCGCCCAGAAGACGAAGGAGGACGAAGTGGAATACGCACCCATTGATTTCGTGTTTGGTGTAGTGGTGGTATTGTTGGCGATCCGTGCGGCATTTCGTGGTTTGGTGACCGAGCTGCTTAGCATCTTGGCGGTATTGCTTGGAATAGCCGCCGCCGTGCTCTTCTCCGGCGTAGTGGCCGGGCTCCTGGAACCGTACGTAGGGGCGACGGGGTGGACGCTTGTGCTCGCGTTCGACGCGGTCTTCGTGGTCGTGTTTCTGCTGGTCAAGCTATTTGAGACTGCCCTGAAGGGGCTCATAGAGCGTATTCACCTGAACACGCTCGACCACGCTCTGGGGCTAATCCTGGGCGTGGTCGAGGGGGTGCTCCTTAGCTATATCGTCATTCTCATCATCGACGTACAGCCGCTCTTCGATCCGCGGCTGCTTCTTGCGGAAAGCCTTTTTGCACGACTGCTCTTGCCGTTTCTACCGTTTGCTGTCGATTTTCTACGTACCGGTCGTTCGGATGTTCGATAATATCATCGGTCACACATCGATTGTTTCTCGCCTGAAAGCCGCGGTGATTGCCGGTTCGTTGCCGCCGGGCCTTCTGTTCACCGGTTCGGAGTACACCGGCAAGGCGACCGCCGCGTTGGAGCTCGCGCGGGTGGTAACGTGCACCGGCGGCAAGAAGGACGTGCCATGGAGTTGCCGCTGCTCCAGTTGCGGCCGGCAGCGCCACCTCCTGCATCCGGACACGCTGATGACCGGTGGTCGCTCATTCATGCAAGAGATCGCCGCCGCCGGAGCCGCGCTCAAGCGTGATGACCGCGCGCCGTTGCGATTCCTCTTCACCCGAGCGGTGCGCAAACTGGCTCGGCGATTCGACTA
>CAYTGY010000015.1:0-25886 GCA_964437265.1 uncultured Spirochaetaceae bacterium
GACATCACGCGTGTTGTTACTGCTCAACGTGTCCGGACGCTCGGGATCATTCCGGTAGTGGCGCATCTCGCCGGTCCGTGGATCATAGCGATCCAGGCCGTTGTTGGTTGAGATCCAGATTCTTCCGTCACGGTCTTCCACGATGTCTCGCACCAACGGGTCGGAGACGGTTGGAGGGGCGCTCTCTGCCGCAAAGATCTGGTACTCGCCCGTGGCCGGGTTGTAGACGGAGGCTCCCCCGGTATTGCTACCAAACCAAAACCGACCGTCCGAGGTCTCAGTGATCTGGAAGATGATGTCTTCCGGAAGCCACGGGGCGTTGGTTGCCGAATGGTACCGTTCAAAGTCTCCGGTTTCACGAACGAACCGGTTGAGGCCCTCGTTGGTGCCGATCCAGAGATTGCCCGCGCTATCGTGCAGAATCGCGTTGACGATGTCGTCGCTGAGTGATGCGGGATCATCCGGGTCGTGCCGGTAGGTGGTGACCGCGCCGGTCTGCGGGTCTATGCGACTCAAGCCCCCGCTGTACACGCCGCACCAGACCGCCCCGTCCCGGTCCTCCTCGATCGCGTACACCTTGCCGGCCGGAAGGCTGCTCTGCGCCTCCGGGTCGTTGACGACAAACCGGAAACGGTTGTGCTCGTCGATGTACTTCGCCAGGCCGCCTCCGTTGGTCCCGATCCACATGATCCCCGAGTCGTCCTCCAGGAGCGAGTAGATGACGCCGTGCGGTACCTGCTCGCGCTCGCCGTACGGGAAGCGCCGCGTGTCACCGGTTTCAGGGTCAACGAGCATCAGGCCGCCACCCCAGGAGCCCACCCACAGACGCCCGGCCCGGTCAAAGCGGGCGGCATACACCCGGCTGTCCGGCAGCTCTATGGTCCGTGCGGTCCCGGTTCGTGGATCGAACGCGCTGACCCCGCCGTCCCAGGAGCCAATCCAGAGGATGTTGGGGTCGTTTGGATCATCGCATATGGTCATCACCGCCGGCGCCGGCAGGCTCCGCGGATTCCCGTCAACGGGAGCGAACGTCTCAAACCCGTCGCGTGCCGGGAGATATCTACTCAGACCGCCGTAGGAGCCTACCCAGAGAGTCCCGTCCTCCGCGACGTGCAGTGATCGCACTACCTTCGCGGGAAGCGATTGTGGGTCATCCGGAACCGGGTGGTAGCGGTCGAACGTGCCGTCGGCTTCGTTTAGGCGGTTGAGCCCATTTAGGGTTCCAACCCACAGGTCGCCGACTGCATCACGCGTGATTGCCACCACCACGTTGTTGCTCAATGAGTCCGGATCGTTGGGATCGTGCTCAAAAACGCGGAACGTCTCCGTTGTGGGATCAAAGTGGTTCAGGCCGCCGTAGGTCCCCAACCAGAGAGTTCCATCGGTGTCCATGTAGATGGTCTGGATCAGGTTGTGCGAGAGCGAATTCGTGTCGGACGGATCGTGCTCATAGGTAACGAACTCGTAGCCGTCATAGCGGCTCAACCCTGCCTGGGTGGAGAACCACATGAACCCGTGTGGATCCTGGACAATGCCGGAGATGGACGAATTGGGAAGACCGTCCTGAACTGAAAGGAGGTCGAAGCGTACCTGTTCGGGCGGCCACTCGAACGCCGCCACGCGCAGTGCCGCCGTAATCACCAGGAACAGAACGAGCGCAGGCCGCTTGGCGACGCTGCTGCGAGTGAAGGTGCACACGTGACGCATATGAGATCATTTTACTCCATTTTTGGAGCAAATACCAATATGTAGGATTATCCTCTAAAGGACTTTGTCCAGGAACTCGCGCGTTCGTTCGCTTCGCGGGGCGCCGAAGAGCTGATCAGGGGAGGCCATCTCTACAATTCGGCCCTCGTCCATAAAGACAACCCGGTCAGAGATCTCCCGAGCGAATCCCATCTCATGGGTGACAATCATCAGCGTCATGCTCTGGTCCGTCGCGATGGTACGAATCGCGTCCAACACTTCCTTGATCATCTCCGGGTCAAGGGCCGAGGTAGGCTCGTCAAAGAGCATGATCTCCGGCTCCATGGCCAGCGCTCGTGCAATGGCCACTCGCTGTTTTTGTCCACCGGAAAGCTGAGACGGGTAACTGTCCGCCTTATCGCTGAGCCCGACGCTCTCCAGCAGCCCGAGCGCGGTCTCCGTTGCGCGAGCCTCCGGCAGGCCGCGCACCTCCATGGGGGCCAGCGTGATATTCCGCGTGACCGTCATGTGCGGGAAGAGGTTGAAATCCTGAAACACAAACCCCAGTTTTGCACGAAGCTGGTCAAGGTTGGTCTTGGCGTGGCTGATATCAGCGTCATGGACCCAGATGGTGCCCTCCTGGATCTCCTCGAGCCGGTTGATGCATCGCAACAGCGTGCTCTTTCCGGAACCGGACGGGCCAATCACCGCAACTACGTCGCCGCGGTGCACCTCCAGGTCTATTCCCTTCAGCACGTGCAACTCGCCAAAGAACTTGTGGATACCTTCGATTGTGATGAGCGTCTCTTGCATTGCCGTCAGTCGCTTACCTTGAGCCTGCGCTCCAGTCGTCGCGCCAGTGCGGAGATGACCAGTGTCATGGCCAGGTACATCACCGTAGCCATGAGCAGCGGGACCATGTAGTTGTAGAACCGGGCGCCGAGCACACGCGAGCGCCGGAGCAGCTCAGCCGCCCCAATCACGGACACCAGCGAGGAGTCTTTGATCAGAACGATGAACTCGCTTACCAGCGGCGGAATGATACGCTTGAACGCCTGCGGAAGGATGATGAACCGCATGGTCTTGCGGTAACTCAACCCAAGCGACCGGCCTGCTTCCATCTGGCCTTTGTGGACCCCCTCGATCCCCGATCGGATGAGTTCCGTCGTATAGGCGCCGCTATTGATTCCCATCGCGATCAGCCCTACCACAAAAGGGTTCGGAGAGAGGAACCGTCCGGTGATGATGTTGTAGAGACTGGGCACGGCATGGAAGAGAAAGAGGATCTGAAGGAGCATTGGTGTGCCGCGCACCGCCTCCACGTACGCGGTTGCCAGGGCGCGCGGAACCCAGCGTTTGGAGATGCGGCCGGTCGCTCCAATAGTGCCTATCACCAACCCCATGAGCAGGGCGCCGGTGGCCAGCGTTAGTGACACCAGCGCCCCTATCAGGAGAAAGGTCAGATTGTCTCCGGTGACAATCTTTTCAATCACGTCAATCCAGCTCCCACTTCTCCAGCAGTGCCTGATAGTCGTCGGTGGCCTTGAACCGGATGATCGCCTGATCAATCTGATCCATCAGGTCCTGATTCCCCTTCTTGACGATGATGGACATCTCTTCAGACTGCAGGTACTCGTCCAGCATGCGGAACGCGTCCTGCTGCGCGTAGTTCTGGGCAACGCCCAGGTCCGCGATCACCGCATCCGTCTGACCGCTTCGCAGCATCTCAAAGCCAACCAGGTAATCATCCGGATAGACCATCTCAGCGTCCGGATACGCCTCCAGCGCAGCGGCCTCACCGGTGGTTCCCAGACCCGCCGCGAGTCGCTTGTCGCCAAGCTCATTCAGGCTGGTGATATCAGAGTCCTCGCGGACTACCACCGCCTGCGCGCTCATGTAATACGGCTCGCTGAAGAGTACGTCGCGGTCCGGGCTGTAGGTGAAACCGGAGAGCCCAAGATCCACCTGCCCGCTGTTCAGGGCGGAGATGATCACTGAGAAATCCAGCTGGACGTACTCCACCTCCACGTCCATGATCTCCGCAATCTGCTCCATCAGCTCAATGTCAAAGCCAACCAGGTTCCCGCTCTCATCAAGCGACTCAAACGGCGGGTAGTCCGGGCTGGTCCCGGCTCGAAGGACGTTGCCCACCTCCGCGTTTCCAGTAGCAAAGAGCGCGGCCGCGACGAGCAGCAGCCCTACAACGGTCAGAAGCTTCTTCATGTGTTCCTCCTTGTCATGGTGCTTCTATGTCGACCGGCGGATCAGCCGTCACCCAGGTCCCGGGTGACAATTGCGAATCCGTCGAAGTCGTACTTGCGTAGTCCCGTATCATCCATGCGGTAGCCGGCATTTCCGGCCGCGATCCGGTCAAAGGCGTCTGCCACCCGAACGAGCGTGTCACCGGGAACTAGTGGCTCGTTGTGTGACGGATAGAGATGCGCAGGCTGAAAACGTGTTGCGACGTCCCGCATGACCTTCCGGTAGAGCGCGAAGTCTGAGGTGATGCCGTCGTGTGACGTGAGGTGCGTGTACAGTGTGGCCGGATAGAACGTGTCGCCGGTGAATAGGATACGCGCATCAGGCTCATAGAGCATGATGCTGTCCGGCGAGTGGCCCGGGGTGTGGATAACCTGAAGGGTTCGATTGCCCAGGTCAAAGACGTGCCCGTCTTCAATAGGCTCCGGCACCGACGGCAGAATTGCGTACGTCTCAGGGTCGAATCCGGAGGGATAGGGGACCCACGTTGAATCGCCCGCCAGATGGTGCACCACTTCTTCTTTCGGCATGCCGGAGCGTAGGCGTTCCACGGCGCCCGGGTGGTTAAAAACCGAGATCGCACCGAACTGCCGGTTGCAGCCAATGTGGTCAAAGTGGCAGTGACTGTTGACTACCGTTACCGGCAGATCGGTGAGCTCCTCCACCACCCTGCGCATATTGCCAATACCCATCCCGGTGTCCAGGAGCAGCGCCCGCTCCCGGCCAAGGATCAGAAACGAGATCACCTCCTGGAAGTGCCCCGGTTCGTAGATCGCGTAGGTGGCGTGAGGAAGCTCGTAGACCTCGAACCATGGTTGCGATTGGTGTACTCGGGTAAGCGATGCGTAACCGGGTCTGGGGAGCGCCCGGTACCATGCCTCCGGCTGCACGGCGTTCTTGATTTTGTGCTGCATATGAACCCGCAGAAGCGTATACAAAAACTATGCACAATGCAATCAAAACCGGACAATTCCCGCATGAGGATGCGGTTTTTGGCGCCATGTTATTCGCTCAGTGGACGCCGTCCGGGCGGGGCCGGCAGGCGGGTAAGGACGTAGTGCAGATTGAGATTGTCCGGCGTCACCCGTGTTGACCAGATGGTGTTCTGCGGCGATTGAGCCGCGGGTCGCCGGAGACCAGACCGGCGAGCACCAGCAGCACGCCAAGTAGCTGCTCCCACGAAAGCGTTGCGCCGGCGAGCCGGTCCAGGATTATTCCCATTCCCATCTGCCCGGTGTAGGTTGCAAGCACGATCACAAGGGCGCTTCCCCTGCCCAGGAGGAAGCTGGAAAGGCCAATGACGCACACGCCCAGTACCCCGCCCGCAGCGTAGAGGTAAGCGGGAATGGTCCGCGGTGTCTCAGGATCCGGCAGGGCGCGGCTCAGGAGCAACCACGGGAGCAGAACCAGCAGTGCCGTCCCGTAGTTAAAGAGCAGCATGCGCGGAAGCCCAAAGCGCAGCCCATTGGCCGCGTTCATGGTCATCTGGACCATCAGGATCATGCCGGGAACCCATGAGGCAGCCACCCACAGCGCGCCGACGCCGCTGCGCAGGCCTATCAAGATGGTCCCCGGCAGAAGCAGTACCACGGACAGGAGCCGCTGGAGCGGGGCGGCCGAGCCGGCCCGCATCCATCGTGTACGCTCGAGCACCCACGCGACGACCACCTGTCCCGCCAGGGTCCCGCTCAGCGTCAGGAGCACGCCGCCGCGGAGGAACACTTCGTTGGTGACGTAGACAATGGGTATGCCCAGGATTCCTGCGATGAGAGATATCCGTGGCGCTCCGGACGCCGTGCCGTCCACGCCAGCGGTGTGGCCCGCCGGTCGCGCGCCGAGCCGCGGTCCCGCGCCAAGGGTGCGCGCCCCCGCCTGAAACAGCGCTGCACCGGCGATCCCGGCGGCGTGAATGATGCTGAGCGCGGTCAGTGGCCCCGCCGCGGCCTGCAGGGCACCGTTGGCTCTGATCATCAGGGCCACCAGAATGCCCGTGAGAACGGAGAGGGCGACGTTCATTGCGGCAGTATGATGTGCCACGGCCGTCGCTCCGCGCGGGCTACGCGCTCGAGGCCCGCGATAAACCGTCTGCGCAGCTTTGTCATTGCGCGTGCGCGAGCAGCCTCACGGCTCCGTGCTTCGTTGTGTTCGTGCCCGTCAGGCAAGGTTGCCACCAGGTCAGGAAACGGTCGGAGCATTCGGATTCGATCCGTGCCGGTGTTCGATTCAACCACACCGGCAACGTCTGTCCCGTCAACCCGAATTTGGATCACCGGAACGTGCTCGTGACGACTCACCGCGACCCTCCTCTTCACCATGCAAAGCAACCACATAGGGCTCCGTCTACGCAAACTATCCGTTCCGGCACCACTTGAGAACGAGACAATGCCGTCCGGCTCATCAATCTGGGTTGGATTGAGGGATGACGCCAATGAGCTCGTCTTCAACCAGCAAGAGGAATCGTTTTGAGGGAGTCTGCATACGCGCCGATGTTCAGGACCACACCCTATCCGGTGTGAATTGACCTAAATGAATACATAGAGCTAAACGGTACAACAATGATAGTAATCTTCATTGAGAAGCCTGTCAATGAGCTCGCCCCGCTCAGCCTCTTGACATTCCGGTACCGATTTCTGAATTTAGTTGCGACCGCAACTAAAGTGGAGGTACTGCGTGAGCGACGTTCATAGACACGGCATTCTGGTCACCGGGGCTACCGGCAACGTGGGCTCTGAGGTGTGCCGGCATCTTGCCGGCGCCGGCAGACCGGTGTTTGGCACGGTTATCGCGAACGAGCTGGATGGTGACGGCCGGCCGACGCAGCGTGTGGTCGAGCGGCTGCATGGTGCGGAGCCGCGGGTCTTTGACTTCACTGATGCGCAGACCTGGCCCGGAGCCCTGGCAGGCGTTGATACCGTGTTTCTCATGCGCCCGCCGCACATCTCCCGGATTCGGTCCCAGATGTATCCGTTCATGCGCTACATGGCCGTCACCGGTATTCGCCATGTGGTGTTCCTCTCAGTACAAGGAGCAGAGAAGAACCGTCTGGTTCCGCATCACACCGTAGAGCAGGTGATCCTGGAGCTGGAGATCCCGTACACATTCGTGCGGCCATCGTTCTTTATGCAGAACCTGACCACCACGCACCTGGCGGAGATCCGCGACGAGCGCCGGATCTTTGTGCCGGCGGGTGACGGGGCGACGAACTTCATAGATGTGCGTGACATAGGCGAGCTCATAGCGAGCGCCCTTTGCGACCCGGTCCATCTGAACCAGGCCTATACGGTAACCGGACCGGAGCGCTTGACGTATCACCAGGTGTCGGAGCGGCTCAGCCGGATCCTGGGCATGGAGATAGCGTATGAGCCCGCCCGCATGCTACCATTTCTGCACTACCAGTGGTCACAGGGGCGGCGCCTGGGTCACGCGCTGGTGATGTACGCGCTGTACTCGGTGACGCGGATGGGAAAAGCAGGAGAAACTACAGACACCTTCTATCGCATTGTGGGACGACCGCCAACAACGCTTGATGCGTTCATTAGCGATTTCCGTGATCTGTTCCTGGGAGGACCAACGCCGTGAACCGCTGCCCCGGTGACGCGGACGCTCGGTTTGGCGCGTGGGTCTCAATGCTCAACCGGGCCGCCCACGTCTACTACACCAAGGTGCTGAGGCCGTTTCGTCTAGGTCCCGGACAGCAGGCGTACCTCTTGGTGGTTGGCCCGGATGAGACGCTGAGTCAGGATGAGATAGCCGGCCGTCTGCGGGTGGACAAGGCGAATGTGACACGCGCGGTGCAGGGGCTGTGCGAGGCCGGCTACCTGGAACGGGTGCGCGCGGCAACCGACCGGCGCCGCTGGTCCGTCAGTCTCACCGCTCAAGGGCGCCGTGTACGTGAGGCGGTAGAGACATGGATGCAGCAGTGGGTCACCGCAATCCGGGGAGAGATCCCGGAGGAGCGGTGGGCGGAGTTTGTTGAGACGCTGGAGCAGATTGCACTGCGGGCAATGGAGGTTGCTGACCGGACGTGAGCGCGTTGCGCATCTGTTCCGCGACCGTGAACGGCGATGACTGGCAGGCGCTGAGGCCCAGTTGCTCAAAGCCACCGTCCGCTTGCGTTCGAGGCAGGAACTCAAGGTAGATACCCGCGCCCGGTCCCGTGTGAACAACGATGTTGGCGGCCGTCTCCGCACCGACCTGGTCAAGCGCGAGGTACATGAGCCGCATCCCTTCGGCTATTGCGCGACCGATTTCGTTTCGTTCGGTCTCAGAGGTCTGGTGCAGATAGCTTGGTACCGGGTTCTCCAAGACGTAGATCAGATTGTACGGACGCCGCATGAAGTACGGTACCATCAGTCGGCCGGTGGAGAACTCTGCAACCCTGAGCGCCGACGGATTGCGTTCGAGCATGAACGTGGAGAATGCGCGGCCGTGTGACTCGCGAAACCGGGTGTTCTGCGTGACCCGGCGGGGGAGCGCATTTGAGAGGGCGACCTGCTGATGCGGATGGCTCAACGATCCGCCGACCAGCCGCCCCATGTTCTTGATGATCGACACATGGCGCTCAGATCCCGGGTAGCCGGGTAGGTTCAGCAGCCGCTCCTCCAGCACGCACAACCGTCGCATGACCTGATCACGATCCTCCGGAGAAAGATCAGGCCAATCGACGTGGTGATAGGAGGAGGTCCATTGCAGAAAGTGCAGGCCGAATGCGGCTCCGCCAAGCGGCGATGTGACCCATCCGTCCGTGCCGCCCCGGGCGTGTGGATGCAAGATGGGGAAGAGGTTCTCATTGATGAACGTGAAGCCGTGGGAGAGCGGCGCGCGATCAATGATGGAGGTTGTCCGGCCGGCGCAGATGACGCAGTCATCCTCTTCGGGGGCGCCGCGGGTCTCCGGCGAGTCGCCGCGCGGCGCATTGTCGTGCGGCCGACGAGCTCGGCTCCGATTGAAGATGGTGGTCTCACCGCTGCGCGGATCTACCCCGTACATGCCGTCGGGAAGAAAGCGATCCATGCCGTCCTGTCGGTCCAGAAGCGTTATTGCGGACTCCCACGTCAGCTCCTCCAGCCGCTCAGGCGCTTCGATCTCCTCGGCGCGCTGCTCGCTCAGGTGGAGCCGCTGCTCCTGGCTCACGAGTCGCCGCCCCTGCCGTCATCGGCGTCGGCGGGGAGATCGATCTCCAGACGCTCGATCAGGTCCAGCGCCGCCTGACGCCACGTGAACGCCGGAACGGTGATGCGGTACGCCGCATCACCCATCTGCCGTCTGAGCTCGTCGTCTTGCAGGAGCCTGACCAACGCTTCAGCCGTCGCGGGTACGTCATCCGGAGGCACCACAATCGCTCCTTGGCCTATCTGGATGGCTCCGCCGTCGGTAGCCTCCTCACGCGGAGCATCGCCGAGCAGGTATTCGGTGGCAAACGGAACTCGTGACGTAGAGACCGCCGGGACCCGGCACGCGGCCGCCTCCTGGATGGACATGCCGAAGCCCTCCATGACCGACGGTGTGCAGTAGACGCTGCTCAACCCGTACAATGACGGGACATACTCCCACACCGACCCCAACACCGCCACGGCGTCCTCCAGCGAGTGCTCCGCAATCAGGCCGGTGAGCTCTTCGTAGAGATCCTCGCTCGTCTTGTCGATGGTAACCGCCAACAGCGCTTCAGGCACGCGCTTGCGCACGTCCGCGAACGCGGCAATGAGCACGTCCTTGCGCTTGGTGCGCGCGGTGCGGCTGATTTCCGTAATCAACGGCGCACCGGCTATCTCCTTTTGCGAGCGTCCGAGCTTCTCCGCCAGCAGGTCGCGCGCGCGGGTGTCTCTCCGAACCGCGGCCGGGTCGAATCGGTCGGTATCGACACCAGGCGGGAGGAAGATCGATCCCTGGTACCCGTAGTCCTCCTTCAGTGAGCGCAGCATGGCGCGCGAGGTGTGGACCGCAAGGTCGATCTGGGTGAGCAGCTCCATCTCCTCCGCCACACGCTCTTCTATGCGGAGATTCTCCCACCGCGACTCGTTGGTGTTCGCCTTCTTCAGCTTGCCCAGGGAGTGCGGGATCCACACGTGCGGGGCGCCATCCAGCTTCTCGCGCGCCATCTCCGCTACCCGGCCGCCGTCCCAGTAATGTGAAACGATCAAGACCGGTGCTGAGCCTTCTTGACTGACGATGCCGGCAAGGTTTTCGCCCAGCTCGGCGACCTGAGAGAACATGTCTTCCTTGCGAATGAACTGGTCTGAGGAGTCGCTCAAGTAGACGATTCGCTCATGCTCGCCACGGAACCGCATACCGGTACGGTCAGACCCATTCTCCGGGTGCGGATACCCGCCGCGATTGGCCGTCGTCACCTTGAACCCCAGCTTGGCGAATGCGCCTGAGAGCTGGTTGACGTAGACGTTCTGCCCCCCGGTATCCGGGAGGCCGGCTGTGATTTGCCATTCATGGACTCCGTGGTTGGTTACCATGAGAATATGCGGCCGCTCGGATCCGAGAAAACGAGCGAGCTCCGCGGACTCGCCGCACGCGCCGGCGCCCGGTGTGCCGGCGTTGGGCGCCGCGTTGTCTGTTGCAGAACGAGATACCGCCATGGCGCTATCCTTTCACCCCGGTGCTGGCCACCGACTGCACAAACCACTTCTGGAAGAGCAGAAAGATGATCAGCAGCGGAACCGTGGTCATTGAGGCGAACGCAAAGATTGCTCCCCACATTTTGGGGTCCTGACTGAAGAACTGCTGGATAGCGACCGGCAGTGGCCGGAACGTCTCCATTCGGGTTACCATCAGCGGCCAGAGAAACCTGCCCCAGTGCTGGATGCCCTGCAGGATTGCAACCGACGCAAACACCGGCCGTGCGAGCGGCGCGATGACGCGAGCGTAGACGGTGAAGTAGCCGGCACCATCGATGATCGCCGCCTCATCAAAGTCCTTCGGAATCCCGATCAGGAACTGGTAAAACAAAAAGATGCTGAACGCGTGTCCGATGAACGGGACAATCTGGACCTGGTAGCTGTCGATCCAGCCGAACTTGTTCACCATCAGCAGCATCGGGATAACCACAGACTCGATAGGGATGATGATCAACGCGATCACCGCGCTGACCAGTATCGATCTACCCGTGAAGTGCAGCCGTGCGAGCGCGAACGCGAACATGCTGTTGATGAACAGCCCTCCGCCGATGGTGGTCACCAGGATAAAGACCGAGTTGAAGAAGAACCGCCCAAACGGCATCTCCTCAAAGACATGAAGATAGTTCCCAAAGCCGATTTCCCCGTAGGGGACAAAGCCCTTGAGACCGCTCATGTCCTGAATCAACTGAAGTTGATCCGTCTTGAGCGAGGAGACCAGCATGAAGACCGTTGGAAAGAGAAAGAAGAACGCCAGGAGAACCATAATCAGGTAGAGAAGGGTGTTCTGCACCCGTTGCTGGACGCGCCAGGCGCGTGCGCCGAAGATCTTGTCAAAGAGTGTTTGTCGTCGTTGCTCTACATTTGCCATATCACTCTACCGCCCGCTCTTCTTTGAGCACCGTTCTCTGGATGATGGAGACAATGAGCACGATGACAAAGAACAGCACCGCAATCGCCGACGAGTATCCAATGCCACCGCGCTGGAAACCTTGCCGGTACATCATGACTACGGCGGTCATGGTGGCCTCCTGCGGCCCGCCCTGGGTCATTACCCACACCTGTTTGAAGAGTTTGAATGCGAGGATGGTGGTTGAGACCACCACGAACAACGTGGTGTTGCGGAGCATGGGTAGGGTGACATACCTGAACTTCTGCCACCTGGTTGCCCCGTCGATGTCCGAGACCTCGTAGAGCTGGTCTGGAATATCCTGAAGCCCCGCCAGGAAGATGATCATCTGAAAGCCCACGCCCTGCCAGATAGAGAGAATCATGATTGCCGGCATGGCCCACGTGGTACTCTGCAGCCATCTGACCTGAGGCCAGGCACCAAAGGTGATGGTATTGAGCGCCTTGTTGATAAATCCTTCCTCCGGGTTGTAGAGCAGGTACCAGACGATCGAGACCACAACCATGGTGATCACCACCGGTGAGAAGTAAATGGTACGGAAGACGTTCGTGAACCGCATCCTCAGGTTCACGAGCATCGCCATAGCCAGCGCCAAGGCGGTCTGGATGGGCACGACCACCGCGGCGAAGTAGAAGGTGTTCAGTATGGAGCGGTGGAACGTATCATCAGCGAATAACCGGAGAAAGTTACGCAATCCGACGAACTTGGTCCCGATGTTGACGTTGGGGATCAGCCGCTGATCCGTGAATGAGAAGCCGATCGCCAGCACGAACGGCGTGACCAAGAACACCAGCAGCAAGAGTATCGCCGGTGCGGACATAAGCCATGCGGTCCGCACCTCCCGTATTCTCTGGGCGCCTGGTCCGTGGGAACCGGTGTCTGCCATCCGTGCCTCCTTCCGCCGTTATGGTCCAAAAAAAGGAGCGAGGCGCCCGCCCCGCTCCCGTCTCCCAACCGTTAGTTGGTCGGGTATCCGTCGTTGTCTTCGATATCCTGATCGATCTCTTCTACCGCCTGGTCCAACTGCTCCTGCGCGTCAGCACCGTTGACGATGTTCTGAACCGCCTGCTGATACGTGCTGGTGATGGTGGGGTAGGCGGGCGTCTGCGGCCGCGGAATCGCGATGGTGTTGAGCTGTTCGCGGAACACATAGAGCCAGCCGCCTTCTTGGTATTCATCACGCCGGTTGAGCGCACTCTTCCGCGCGGGGATGGCCCCGTTTCCGTCGGTCATCCTGAGGATCTCGTCAGGTGAGAGCAGAAACTCCATGAAGGTCCATGCGGCATCAGGGTTGTCCGCGTTGGAGGTGATACCCCAGTTCCAGGAACCCATACCGGTAGTGTGGTCCTCAGGTCCCTTGAAGATGGGGATCAGTACCAGGTTCTCCTGTCCGAGCCCCTCCAGGTGCGGCCCCTTCATCCAGTGGCCAACGTAGGACAGCGCCGCGGTCTTTGCTCCGTAGAACGAGTCGTCGCCGGCCGGGGAGGGATTCGCATATCCCTGTTCAAAGGCGCTCTGGAACCATTCCATCGCCTCAACCGACCCCTCGCCGTTGAGCACGCCGTCCGCGGACAGGTAGTCGTCACGATCGATCAGACCGCCGCCAAATGACCACAGAATGGGAGCGAACGCGTACGTGTACCATTCGCCCTGGCCGTAGTTCATCTTAACGTCAAGCGCGTGCTCAACCTGATCCAACGCCTGAAGATCCGCCAAGACCTGGTTGAACTCCTCAAATGTCCACGCATCCTCCACAGAAGTGGGGATCCGAACGTCGGCCTCTTCCAGGTACTCCACGTTGCCCCAGATCGCCAACCCTGAGTCGAACTGACCAAGTGACCAGAGCTTTCCGTCGTAGGTTCCCTGGGCGATAATCGACGGCAGGAAGTCGTCTTTCATCTCCTGGCTGACGTAGTCGTCAATGGGGATCAGGTGACCGGCCCACGCGTAGTTGTAGAGAAAGGGTCCATCGAAGTCGAGCGTGTCAGGCAGATCTCCGGAAAGCGCTGCGCCGCTAACCTGCTCGTTGTAGGATCCCTCCGGCAGCCGCGTCAGGTTGACCTGGATCGCGTCCTGGGTGTCGTTGAACGCCTGGATGGTCGCATCAAGCGCGTCACGTTCTGCGCCCTTTCCCGAGTGATTCCAGACCTCAATCTCAACGGGACCTTCGGCCATCTCTTCTTCTCCGCCTCCTCTGGCGAAGAGCACCCCTGCGCTGCAGAGCAGCACGATTGTGACTACGAGTAATCGTCTCATCAGAGCCTCCTTACGTCCTGCAGGCATCAGCGTGCGCACCCTCCGTGCTAGCTCCACCTGCGCGAAAACTATTGTGTACAAAGGAGGTCCAAATCGGGCCGGTTCTCAATAGACCAGATGGCTTATGCTGCGTCGGTCGATCACTCCTCCGTCACAATGCGGTCTCTACCGCGATCTTTTGCCAGATAGAGGCGGCGATCCGCGCGGTCTATCAGGGTGTCCGGCGTATCCTCATCCTGGAGCTCCGCAATTCCCGCGCTGAAGGTGAGGCGGCTGTCTATCCCGTCCGCGCTCCAGTCGGTGTTCGCGAGGACCGATCGCAGCTTCTCACACGCGGCGGCCGCGTCTTCCGGCGTGGTTTCCGGCATCAGTATGGCGAACTCTTCGCCGCCGTATCTGGCCACGCTGTCCGTTGCGCGGGTGTTGGCCGTGGTGATCTCCGCAAAGCGGATCAGCACGCGGTCACCGGCGCTGTGACCAAAGGTGTCATTGACGGACTTGAAGTGGTCCAGATCGATCACAACTACCGTGAGTGCATGGCCGTACCGTCTTGCGCGTTGGATCTCGGTGGGTAGCTGGTCCATGAACCATCGTCGATTGAGGAGCGAGGTCAGCGGGTCGCGAATCACCAGCTCTGAGAGCTCGGCGTTGCGCGCCTCGAGCTCTCGCCGGAGCGTGTCTACCTCACGGAGTGCGGCGGCGAGCTCCTCGTTCTCCCGCCTGTACTGCTCGTTCTCCCGCTCCATCCGTTCCATCTCGAGTCGCGCCATCGCCTGGAAGAGACCTCGCTCAGCGCGTTGCTCTGAGATACGCTCCAGCACCTCAAACGCGCTGCGCATCTGTTGGAGCGCGCCGTCCTTGTCACCGTTGCGCTCCAGGATAACGCTGTAGCGCATCCGCCAGGCGGGGAGGTCCGCGGCGCCTGGGACATCCGCAGCCCCTGCCAGCGCCTGGACCAACAGCGGCTCCGCGTCGTCAAACCGCTCTTGGTCAATGAGCAGCATCGCAAGATTCCCGTGAAGCTCATAGATCCAGCTCTGGTCCCCGCGTTCCTGTGCGGCGCCGATAGCCTGCCGGTACAGCGATTCTGCGCTCTCCGCGTTCCCGCTAGCCTTGAGCGTGGAGGCGAGTTTTGCCACGCTGTGGATCCGAAGCGGTTCGATCTCGAGCCGGGTGAAGAGATCCACGCTCTCCTGGAGCGCGTCCGACGCTTCCCCGTACCGACCAAGGTCGTGGAGCGCTCTGCCGATGTTGGCGAGCGCGGTACCCTCGATCTGGCCTTGATCACCGTTCTCCCGCGCGGCCTTGAGCGCTTTCCGGAAGTACCGTAGCGCCCTCCGCGGGTCGTCCATGATCAGGCAGGTGTTGCCGATGTTGTTGAGCACCGCCGCCGCCTGATTGCTCCCGGCCCGTTCATGAAGCCGGTAGCTTCTCTCGAGATGCTTGACGGCGGTAACCAGCTCCCCGCGGTCACCCTGCAGAATCCCGAGCGCGTTCTCCGCCTCGGCCTCTTCTACCGGATTGTCGGACTGCTTGGCGTATTCGAGCGCCTGGCGCGCGGCTTCCACCGCCGCGTCCGCCTCACCACGCATGAACCGACACTGCGCCCGTTTTCGGAGCGCCCACGACGCTTCCACCCACTGCGCCGCGTCCACGCTCTGCGTGAGCAGGATGCGGATGAGTTTCCCGGCCGCCTCCAGCTCACCGGCGGCAATGTGGTGCTCGATCTGCTCTCGCATGTCAGGTCAAGTATACGGACGCCACGCGTTTGCCGGACAGCGCTACCGGCCCGCGACGCCTTCTATGCGCAGGTACACGGCGTAGAGGCTGGTGGTTGCGGTGATGAAGAGGCGGTTGCCCCGCCTGCCGCCGAACTCCAGGTTGGACACTGCTTCCGGTACCGCAAGGCGCCCAAGGAGCGTGCCATCAGGTGCGTAGCACTGGACGCCGGCGCCGGCGGTGGTCCAGACGTTGCCCTCTACATCTACCCGCATCCCGTCCGGGAAGCCGGGCTCCACGGTGGTGAACACCTCACCTCCGGAGAGACGGTTATCCGTGCCTACATCGAACTGACGAATGTGGCAGGGTTCTCCCAGGAATTGGGTGCGCCCCGAGTCCGCAACGTAGAGCACCGACTCATCCGGGGAGAACGCCAGCCCGTTGGGTTGCGCGAACCCATCCGCCACAGCGACCGGCTCCGCGGGCGGCGCGGCTGGGCCGGCCGCCGAATCGATCCGGTAGACCAGATTTTCTCCAATCTCGGATTCCGCCTTGTGCCCTTCGTAGTTGCTCATGATGCCGTAGGCTGGGTCCGTGAACCAGATGCTGCCGTCAGACTTCACCACCACGTCATTTGGCGAGTTGAACCGCTTCCCAGCCACCCGATCTGCCAGGGTGACCACCGAGCCGTTGTGCTCCGTGCGCGAGACACGGCGCGTTCCGTGCTCGCAGGTAACCAGCCGCCCGCAGGTGTCCCGCGTGTTGCCGTTGGTGAATCCCGATGGTTGGCGGAACACGCTCACCGCTGTGTCTACGTAGCGAAGCATCCGATTGTTCGGTATGTCGCTGAAGAGGAGCACGTCGAGGTCTGCGAAGTAGACCGGCCCTTCGAGCCACCTGCCGCCGGTATACAGGCACTGCAGATGCTCGTGCCGAGCGATCAGTGCGGAGAACCGGCGGTCTGCAACGGTGTAGTCTGCGGGAGGCATACGGGTACTATACCGCGGGACGCGCCGTAGCGGTAGCGGTAGCTGCGCGGCTGGGTCTCCGTGTTGATGTGGCCGCCGGCGGCCGAATCTAGTACCATATCAGTCGATCCGCGGAGCGGGTTGCAGCATGCTTGACGGGTTTCCACTACAGTGCACTGGGCCACAGACGCGTCGGTAGTTGCCGAACGTATTCGGGAGGACCACGAATGAACGACGATCTGCGCGAGAGCGAACATCGGTACCGCACGCTCGCGGACTCCGGACCGGCGTTGGTGTGGACCTCAGGTCCAGACAAGCGGTGCTACTACTTCAACGCTCCATGGCTTTCCTTCACCGGACGAACCCTCGAGCAGGAGCTCGGCGACGGCTGGGTGGAAGGCGTCCACCCGGAGGACCGTGAGTCCTGTGTTGCCACCTATACCCATGCGTTCGACCGGCGGGAGCCGTTTCGGATCATCTACCGTCTTCGCCGTCATGACGGTGTCTACCGCTGGATTCAGGACGACGGTGTGCCGCGCTACGACAGCGATGGACGGTTCCTTGGGTACATCGGCTACTGCCTGGACATCACGGATCTCAAGAACGAGGAAGAGAAGGTTCGCAGCCTCCTCGCGGAGAAGGATCTGCTCCTCAAGGAGCTGCGGCACCGAGTGAAGAACGATATGAGCCTTGTTGCGTCGCTGCTCTCGCTCCAGGCCGGGAGGAGTGACCACGAGCACGTCGCGAAAGCGCTCGAGGAGGCGCGACAGCGGGTTGAGGCGATTCAGGGCGTCTACCAGATCCTGAGCGGGAGCGATGACCTCTCCCGCGTTGCGGTGGCCCCGCTTGTCCGAGCGGTGGTGGACAACCTCACCGCGGCGAACCGGGAGCTACGTATAGAGCTTACGGTGCCGGAGGATGGGCTTACGGTCCCCGCGAATCTGTCAGTGAACCTGGTGATTGTGCTCAACGAGCTGACTACCAACGCAACCAAATACGCATCGCGTGGCGCGCTCAACCCGTCGATCCATGTTGATGTTGACGTCTCTCCGGAGGGCCGTCTGTCTCTGGTTGTTGCAGACGATGGTCCCGGTTTCCCGGAATCGGTCCTCTCCGGTGAAGAAGACGGGCTGGGGCTCTCAATGGTTCGGGCGCTCGTGCGCCGGCAGCGAGGGACGATCCGTCTCCTGAACCACAACGGCGCCCGGGTGGAAGCGGTGCTTCCGGTGGGGGAGTAAAGCTCCTTCCGGAATCCGACTACTCATCCTGGAGGCGGTACCCCACGCCGACTTCGGTCAGTAAGTACCTTGGACGCGCCGGATTAGGCTCCAGCTTTCTGCGCAGGTTGGCCATGAACACCCGAAGGTACTGCGTCTCGGCCGTCCGAGCAGGACCCCAGACCTCCTCGAGAAGCAATTGATGAGTAACAACTTTCCCCGCGTGTCGGACGAGCACAGCCACAATGCGATACTCCGTAGGCGTCAGGTGGATGCTCCGTCCCGCCATTGTGACCTCGTGGACGTTTAGGTCAACACGGAGGTCGCCGGCCCGGAACTCGCTTGTGTCAGTGGATCCGGAGCGTTGACGCGATGCGTGGCGCAGGGCCACCCGTACGCGAGCCAAGAGCTCGGCGACGCCGAAGGGTTTGGTTAGATAGTCGTCCGCCCCGGCATCCAGCGCTTCCACCTTGCTCCGCTCCTGTCCCCGTGCGGATACCACAATGATTGGCGATTGCGTGAGTGTTCTGAGGTCATGAATCACCTCTATCCCGTCGCGGTCCGGCAATCCCAGATCCAGCAAGATCACGTCGGGCATGTGCGACGCGGCCTGCGAGAGCCCGCTTGCTGCACGGTCGACGTCGATTACCCGGTACTCCTGACTGGTGAGGCCGGCCGAGATGAACTTGCGAATAGGCTGATCATCCTCGATCACCAGGATAAGGGGTTTGTACTCCATGCTTACTCCCCCTCGTCCACTGTTGCATCTGCCGGCACACTGATGGCCACGGGGAGCCGGACCTCAAAGCGCGCACCGCCCTCAGCCGCATTGCTCGCCGTTATCGAACCGCCGTGAGCCACGGCGATCGAGTGGCAAATTGACAGGCCGAGCCCCATGCCTCGGCGAGCATCCGGCACGGATCTCTCGGTGTAAAAGCGCTCGAATGCGTGCTCGAGCGCTCGCTCCGAAAGCCCAGGACCGTCGTCCTTGACTGTCAGGACAGCCGTTGCGTCCTCCACTCGTATGGCGAGACGGACCAACGTTCCCGCCGGAGTGTGCTGGATGGCGTTGCGCAGGAGATTGAGGACCAGCTGCTCGATCAACCCGGCGTCCATCCGCACCAGAACCGGGTTCGTTCCCGGGTCCACCTCAACTCGGTGTGTCTCATGAATCCGCTCAATCCTACCCAGCGCGGAGCTGAGGACGTCATCCAGGACCTCGACCGTGCCCCTGAATCTGACCGCGTTCTCCTCCGCGCGGGTCAAGCTCAGAAGGTTCTCGACCATTGCCGTCAGCCACCGGGCATCGTCCCGTATAGACTTCACCAGATCCAATCGAATCTCCGCGGACAGACGCGCTTCCTCCATGACTGTGCTCGCTGAACCCACGATCGCGGCAAGCGGCGATCGCAAGTCGTGGCTGATCGACTGCAAGAGATTCGCGCGCAACCGTTCGCGTTCCGTCTCAATACGTGCGTTCTCTTCGCGTCTGCTCATCTCTTCTCGATCCAGAGCCAGCGCGAGTTGCACGACGACGGCGCGAAGTGATTCGGTAGCTACGCTCGAAAGGTAGTCGTCCTCCGGCTGGACGATGATGACAGCCAGAACCTGTTCCTGCGCCCTGACCGGCGCCAGCACCCATGTCGATTCGTCAACGCGGAGTGAGGTGGTTTTTGCCGCCGCCGCACGGCCAAGCAGCTCGTGCACAGCGACAACCAGGCGCTCCCGCACGTTTGGGCACCCGGAGTCGACAAACACCGGCTCTCCGTTTTCTCCCCCGACGGCGCAACAGACCGGTCTACCGATGAGCCCCGAGAGGTGCCGGACAGCGGCCCTGATTACGTCCGCCTGCCCTTGTGCGCCGAGCAATGACCTGCTGGACTCGTAGAGCTGCTTCGTCACCCGTTCTCGCTGTTCAGCCTCCTCCGCCTGGCGCCGGATTCGAGCGGTCAACTCGCTGGAGATCCCGGCAACCGTGAGCATGACGGGAAATGTGATCAGGTATTGCGGATCGTTCACCACAAACGTGAACCGCGGATCGGTGAAGAAGAAGTTGAAGAGTACCACGGCGATCACTGAGGCGGCGATCCCCATTACGCGTCCGGTCATGACCGACGCGATGACAACGCTCAACAGATACAGCAGGACGATACTGGTGTCACTAATGCCGGCTGATCGAAAGAGGAGCGCGAGCGCGGTTGCCAGCGCGAGCGACAGCATCATGATCGCTATCTGAGCCAGAGAGCTTGCCGACCTACGTGCTGCCACGCTATCCGTGCCCCTCCCGGAGCGATGTCAAGATCGTGTCAAATCTTGGCGTACAAGCATTAAGGCAGTGTAAAGAAACCGCCGCCGCGATTGTGGGAGTCACTCTGGCAATCTTACGATGGACGCGCCGTGAATATCCAGTCAATCATCCGCGCCACCGCCGTCATCTGCGCTGGTCTTTCGCTTGTGTTGCTGGTCCCAATGGCAGTAGCCCTGGGCTACGGAGAAGCGTGGCAGCCGTTCGGTATCCCCGGATTCGCCCTGGGCGTCGTTGGTCTCTTTGGTGTTTTTTGGGCATTGCGATCGAAGCCTTCGGTCGGTCCACGCGAAGGTGTGCTGATAGTCGTGATAACCTGGGCGATAGCCTGTGTTGTCGGGGCTGTTCCGTTCATGCTCTCGGGGACCACAACGACATTCGCGGACGCGCTGTTCGAGTCCGCGAGCGGCTTCACAACGACCGGTTCTTCGGTCTTTGCGGACGTGGAGTCCTTGCCGCGCTCCGTCCTGTTCTGGCGGAGCTGGACTCACTGGTTTGGCGGCATGGGGATTCTCGTTCTGGCGGTCGCGGTGCTACCGGCACTCGGCGTTGGCGGCTATCAGTTACTTAGGGCCGAGGCTCCCGGTCCGGAGGTCGAGCGACTAGCGCCGCGGATCGTGCAGACAGCTCGAGTATTCTGGACGATATACGCCGGGTTGACCGCGCTTGAGACGGCGTTGCTGATGGTCGGAGGATTGAGCTTCTTCGATGCCCTCAACCATAGCTTTGCGACGCTTGCTACCGGCGGGTTCTCCACGCGGAACGCCAGTGTGGCCGCCTTCAACAGCCCGTACGTAGAGTGGGTCGTGGCGGCGTTCATGATCCTCTCCGGTGTAAACTATGCACTGTATTTTCGCTTGCTGACCGGCAGATTGGCCAAGGTGCGTGACGATTCAGAGTTGAAGACCTACGCCAGCTATCTGGTAGTGTCAATCGGCATCGTGACCGCTGCTCTCCTCATTGCCGGTGTGTATGAGGGCGCCGGCGAGACTATACGCGTTGCCGTGTTCCAGGTTGCTACTCTCACCACATCCACCGGCTTTGCTACTGCGGACTACACGTTGTGGCCCGGGCTCTCCCGCGGGATTCTCCTGCTCGCGCTGCTGATTGGGGGATGCGTCGGTTCTACCAGCGGCGGGGTGAAAATGCTTCATGTGACGGTGCTCGGAAAGATGGTCGGCAGGCAACTCCGCCAGCTCGCACATCCACGATCGGTTGTCACGGTGCGGATCAACAAGACTCCACTGAGCCACCACACCGAGTACGCCGTTGTAGGTTTTGTCGTCCTGTATCTGGCGGCGGTGGCGGTCTCTACGGTCGTCGTGGCGAGCTCGGGAACCGACCTGGAGACTTCGCTCTCCGCCAGTCTAGCGGTTATCGGTAACGTTGGGCCGGGATTCGGTGCCGTTGGTCCAGCAACGAACTTTGGCTTTCTTCCGGACTACGTGAAGCTGTGGTTGAGCGCGGTCATGGTTATCGGACGGCTGGAGGTGTACACGGTAGTGCTTCTCTTCGTTCCCGGCTATCTCCGGGGCTGGTAACGGGCCTGGGCCCGCCCGAGCGGCGGTACCCCGGTGGGCGGCAGCGGTGGATGCCGCAGGTGCGGCACCCACCGACCTAGTTACGAAGTTACTGCGCGATTGCGCGGGCCCAGGTCTGGTCCAGGCGTTCGATGATCTCTTCCTGTGTCACTTCTCCAATGTAGTAGCTCTGCAGGAGCTTCGCGGTCTCGTCGGTCACGGCGCCCGGCAGCGACAGGTCCAGGTACGCGTGGCCCTCCGCCACATAGCTCATCGCCTCTTGAATCCAGGGGAACACCTCGTACTCGTGGAAGGTGGCCACCGGGTTGAACTTGAGCGTCTCGAAGAGCGCCGATGAGTCCTCTTCATCAAGGACGTAGTTCACCAGTCGCAGCGCCAACTCTTCCTCGCCGGTAGTCGGCGGAACCGCCAGTGAGGTGGAGGTGGCCAAATTGATCATGGCGCCATCCGGGTCATTGCTGACTGGTAGCGGTGCAACACCAAAGCTCATCTCAGGGTTCACCTCCAGGATCGACTCCGCCATCCACGGACCCTGCACCCACATTGCCGCCTCGCCGTTGGCGAAGTTCGTTGAGCCGGCCACGCTGCCAACCTCAAAGGGGCGCTCGCTGCCGTTCTCCATGATCATGTCGATGATCTCGAACACCTGGCGGACGTCCGCGTAGGAGCCGTCACCGGCATTCATCTGCTGGACGAACTGCGGCTGCTCTGAGCTCACCACGCCGCCCAGTGAGAGTGCCATCATGAGTTGCGGAATCAACGACTCCTGGAATGCCAGCAGAAACGGTGCGACGTCGGTCTGGTTCAACGCGGCCACCACGGACCCCATCTCGTCCAGCGTTCGCGGCGGCTCGAGGCCTAGATCGGCAAAGATATCCCGATTGTACAGATAGCCCCACGCCAGGCTCTCCAGCGGCAACGCGACCACCTTGCCGTCATAGGTGACGGTGGTCCGCACGCCATCAAGCAGATCAGCAACGAACGGCTGGCTGCTCAGGTCACTCAGGTACCCGGCCTCATAGAAGGTGGGGATGTCTGCAATTGCGTGCAACGTGAAGACATCCGGCGCGTCATTTGATGCCAGCCGTGTCTTCAGGATCTGGTTCGCCTGCTCGGCGTTCGGCATCTCGAGCTTCACCGTTACGTCGACGTTATTCTCCGCAAGCTCGCGCGCGGCGAACTGCTCGAAGTACGTCTCGAACTGTTCCTGAAAGCGCGGGAAGCTCATGAAGACCCGCAGCTCCGCCTCGCGTGGTCCGTCCTGGGTCTCAGTCGTTCCCGTGGCGAACCCAATACTTGATACGACAACCAGCAGCGCCAGCAGCGTTGCGAATGTTTTGGTCGTTCTCACCATAACCCTCCTGTGGTCTGTGTGCTTCCGTTCTACACGACCTCAGGTCGCCGGTCTTTTGCCAATCTTAGCACCCGGTGTTGGAGCCTATTGATCCGCCGCCGGCGGTCACGCGCGCCTTCCCCGGGGGCATGCCGAACCGTCTCACCAAACGCCTTGCGAAACGCGCGGCTCAGGTGCTCCTTGCTGACCAGGAACATCTGTGCGACGCCGTGCAGCGAAAGCGGATCCCGGTAGTAGTGGTCGATGTGCTCACGCACTTCCTCCAGGTCCAGATGGTCCCCGCTCCTGCGCATTCGCATACGCTCTATCACCTGTTCGTAGACCCGCGCGATCACCGCCAGCGGGTCGTCGCCTGCATCCAGGCCCCGCGGCCGGAGCAGCGACGGATCGACCGCCGCTCCGTTTCGCACCATGAACTCCTCGAGCATCAGCAGGTAGTCATGTGCAATTCGCGTGCGAAGGTCCTCCGCCGGCTCCGATTCTCCCGCTCCGTCCAGAAACCGCCGAAGGTCCTCCAGAGTGCGCCGGACGGCGTCAGCATCCAGCTCCAGGAGGTACGCAAAGGCGCGACGACGATGCTCCACGTACGCCTCGAGCACCGTCGGATCTGCGAACGCCACCGGTGTCCGTATGGATTCGGGCCGCCGATCGTCCGGTGCTCCAAGCGAGCGGACACAGAGCTCGAGCGTCCGGTTGAGCTCTTCGGGATCGATTGGCTTGAGCAGGTAGTCCTCCGCCCGCGAGCGCAACGCCTGCCTGACGTAGGGGAAGTCATCGTACCCGCTCATGACCACGATCCGCGCGTCCGGATGCTCGGCTTCGGTTGCCCGCAACAGTGACGGCCCATCGATTCCCGGCATGTTCATGTCCGTGATGACGATGTGCGGCTGTGTCGCCTGCAGCAGCTGGAGGCCGGCGTCCCCGTCGTCCGCTTCACCAACCAGCTCCAGACCCAACCGCTCCCACTCGGTGAGCGACTTGACCACCTCTCGTGACCATGGCTCATCGTCAAAGATGACTACCGTGTACCGTTTGCTCATGATGGTCCTCTCTGTTCCGGCAATACGACCGCAACCGTCGTGCCGCCTCCGGACGTGCTACGCCCCCGGCTCCGACGTGACGCTGAGCTCACACCCGCCGGCGAAGCGATGCTCCTGGATCAGCAGGTAGTTGCGTACGTGATTGACCTCCTGGTCCAGCGTCACCAGGTTTCCGTCGCCGCCAACCGCATACCTAAAGATGTCTCCCACCGCCCGGGCGATCTTGTAGACCTCTTGCGCGCCCTTCGCCAACGCCATGCCCCCCAGGAGATTGAGCGTGTTGTTCAGAAAGTGCGGGTTGATCTGCGCCTGAAGGGCGGCGAGCCGGGCGTCCTTGAGCTCAATCTCCTGGAGATACTCGCGGTGCGCGAGCGCCTTCATCTGGCTCATCAGCGACCGGTTCCCATCTTCGAGCAGCTTCACCTCGTCACGGCTCTGGACGTTGAGCTTGCCGAAGTCCGGAACCGTTGCCGCCTCCATGTTCTGTGCCGGCTCAACGATAGGCCTGCTGATGCGCAACGAGAAGAGGATAGCCAGTACCACAGAGAGCGCCGCCACCGCCGATCCGGTGAGCACGCCCGCGGTCACCGTGCTCCGGGCGCTCCGGCGGATCACCCACCGCGGCACGCTCTTTGTCACCGTGAGCCTCCCTCGGTCAATCCGCCGTGCGAACACCAGCTCACCCTCAGTACGCCGCACCGTGGTGCTCGAGGTCACCGTCGGTAGTGCGGAGACCACCGCCGCCAGGTCACCCTGTGAGTCGGCCCGTCCGTCGTCGCCGGGGGAAACGCTGATCAGCGGCTCGCCGCGCTCGTTGAGCACATGGATACTGTCTTGGCCCCCAGAGGCCAAAATGCCTGCGATTCGGGCCTCAATCCCGTCATCGAGCCGCACCGCTATCGCACCGCGTAGTGGATGCGTCCGCTGCTGACATTGTCCACGGAGATTGCGGTGCCGGTCGCATGCACGTAGAGCTGTACCTCATCCACCACCCGCGAGTGAGCGTAGTAGGATCCACTCAGTAGCCGGGCGATCTCCCGTCTGGCCAACTCGCTCTCAGCCGGCCCGTCATTCTCCAGCGTCGTCAAAAGGGGAGCCAGCTCCGGGTCGATCTGTACCGTGTAGAAAAGCGCGTCGAGCGTGCGAAGCAGCTCGTCCAGGTAGCCGGCGGCCCAGTTCACCCGTGTCACGTTTGCGCCAACCAGCTCGCGCTCCACCGCGCGGCGTGTGTTGGTTGTGGCGACCCATGTGATGAGCACCACCGGGAGCGTGGAAAGCCCAATCATGAGCGCAATAAGCCTGAACCGAAGGCTGTGTCTCCGCACCGTCCTACCCCGCCGCCGGCATGGAAATGCCCGCGATGGTCACGCTTCTGATGAGGGCGCTTCCGGCGAGCGCGCGAATGGTAACCCGCCGTGGGCCCGGAGTTACGCGAAAGGACGCCGTCGCGGTCCCCGCGTCCCCGTGAAGGGCCAGCTCTGTGGTTTGCGCCGGCTCATCCATCCGTAGCTCCAGCCGAGCGTCCGCCGGTCCCACCCACGCAACCGTGACGGCGCAGCCTGGCTCCCCACCGGGTGTCTGCCCCAGGCGTGATGCGTCGAAATCGTAGACCGCCCACGATCCGGCGTCCATCCGCAGCATCAGCCACTCGCCAATCGTGCGCGGCTCTCCCGCGCCGTGGTCAAACCGAAGGGCCGCCGGGTCTCCGGTGGTGACAACCGGCATGCGGTCCTCCACCCGGAACGTCGCCCGCGGGTACGCGCCCGCCGCTTCGGTGCCCGGCGGCTGGTGGGCGCCATCGAATGCGGCGCCCTCCTCGTGATACGCGTAGAACACCGCGGGGATACGCACCTCCGGCCTGCGGAACAGCGCGTTGATCACCGTATCCCGGTACTCGCACCGCTCGGGAGTGAGGTTGTCCAAGAACTCAGAGAGGATCTCTCGCGCCGTCCCAGGCGGTGGGACCGGCCCGCCTGATGCAGCATCCGTGATCATAGGCCACCGCTCC
>CAYTGY010000016.1:0-25651 GCA_964437265.1 uncultured Spirochaetaceae bacterium
TGCGGTTTTCGGCCGCCGGCGGTCAAAACACCGTTTCCACAATTTCGGCAGCAGTTTCCAGACGGTTTGGGACTACTCCAGGTGTGATCCCAACGCTTCGGCGATAGGGGTGTGAGCAGCGCGCCGGGTTGGGATGGCGCTTCCCATAACCGCGGTTACCAGGGTTATTGCGCTGCCGATTACGAAGTCCATACCGCGGAAATCGCCGGAGAACTTCTCGCCAAAGGGGAGTGGTAGATCGCTATGCGCCAGCGCGGAGAGATCAATACCTACCAGCTCCAGATACAGGGCGATTGCACCCGCAAGAACAGAACCGACAACGCCCGCAAGCACCGCAATGGTTGCCGCCTCTGAGAGAAACAGCTGCGACAGCCGTCCGCGCCGCATGCCAATTGCCCGCAGCGTTCCGATCTCTCGCGTTCGCTCCTGTACCGTCATGGACATTGAGTTGAGGATCCCGACGATCACGAGTATGTAGATGATCACCAGGATGATCGCGAATCCGCCCGCGTCCGCCTGCACGGCAGACACCACCACCTGCGCGAACTCACGCCACGAGTACGCCTGGAGTTGCTCGGGTAGCTGCCGGTTGATCGCCGCGACCGGAGAGGAGACATCGGGTCCGCCGTCAAGACCCACCACCAGGTGAGTGACCGCGTCATGCATACTGAGCAGTGATGCCGCGCTGTCTAGGTCCATGTAGACCATCCCGTTGTCCAATGCCGGATAGCCCAGCTCAAAGGTGCCGCGCAGCGAGATGTCTATCATGTTCTCCACACCGTCTGCATCAACCGCTGAGATGAACAGAAGCTCACCCGGGGCTACATCGAGCTTCTCCGCGAGCGACGCGCCGATCAACGCGCCTCCCGCTTGATCAAGATACCGGCCGTCTACGATGTATTCCGGGAGCACCGTCACCTCCGCCTCTCGGCTTGGCTCAATGGCCCGCACCATCAAGCGAGCGCTCTGCACGCCGTTTCCCACCTGAGCGCTGAAGCGAATCCGCGGCGCCACCGCCTCGACGCCCTCCACACTCCGCAACTGCTGGGCCACCGCGCGATAGTCGTCTAGCCGCAGGTCCAGCGGCATTCGCCGTTGCTCCTCCAGGTACCCCTCATGGAGCACCTGTAGGTGTCCCGTGTCGAACCTGATGATTCCGTTGTAGAAGCTGGTGAAGTACCCGCGCACCCATCCCAACAGGACAATCATCATCGCCGTCCCAACCGCAAGCGCGACCACATTCAACACGGTGCGGCGGAAGTTGCGCCGGACATTACGGATACCAATCTTGAGCAGTTCCATACGGCCCCCTACTTCTGCTGAAGTGACTCGATCAACCCCATCCGCGCGGTAGCCCAGCCGGCGTATGCCGCTCCCGTAATGGAGATGAGCGTTCCAAGCGCGAATACGATCAGCGACGTCAGCGGGCGGAAATCGAAGTAGTAGCGTTGGCCCGTCCCGAAAAAATCGCCCAACTCGCCAATGTGCAGCCCGTATCTCTGCAGAATCAGCACCACCGGTATTCCAATAGCCAGACCTACTAGGCTTCCGGCTCCGCCCACAATCGCACCCTCGTTCACTACCATCCCAACCAACTGACGGCGTTTGAGGCCAATCGCCCGCAGCGCGCCAAAGGTGGCAATCCGGTCAAACGCCGTCATCAGAATTGCGTTGGTGATCACGGTGGCCGCCACGATGACTACAAAGACGTTGATCAGCAGCATGAGAACATCGGCCGCCTCAACCAAGACCACAATGCTCCCATGAATCTCCCGCCATGTCTGTGCAACCAGGTCGTGCTCGCGGCAGACCGGCTCCAGCTCGCTGACCACGGCCGCGGCCGCGTTGTAGTCTATCAGGGTCATCCTGATCTCGCTGGTTTGTCCTTCAGCAAAGAGCAGCTCCTGCGCCTGGCGGTGCGGGATGAAGAATGCGTAGTCGTCTGTCTCCGCAATCCCGGTCTCATAGATACCGGTCACCGGGTAGCTGAGATACCACGGGCTGCGCATCGTCGTTTCCACCAGCACGAGCAGCTCGTCGCCCAGCTCTATTGAGAGCAGATCCGCGGTTGAGGTTGAGATCAGCATTGCAGGCTCATCCGCCGTGAAGAACGAACCCGCCACCATCTTCTCTCTGACCGCTCCGAACGCCCGGCTATCCGTCTCTATCCCGTGTCCCAGCATGCCGACGTTTTCGTTCTCCTGGATCAGCATGGCGCCAAAGAGCAGCACCTGCTCCGCCCTGACAACCTGATCGTGCCGACGCACCGTGGTCAGCGCCTTCTCCGGGGCGTCGATCAACGCCGTGAGCGTCGCATCGCCAATGCGGTCCTCCCACCCTGATCTGTGGAGCTGGATGTGGCCACTATCCTGGATAATCTCCCGGTAGAAGCTCTTGCGCATCCCGTCCAGCATGCCGGCCACAACCAGCATCACCACCACAGACAGAGCCACGCCAATCACGATCGCGACCGTTCGCTTGCGGTACTTGAGCACCGACAGCAGCGCGAGTCGGAGGTAGATCATCGCCGTTCCTCGCTCACGGTGCGCCCGTCCTTCAAGGTGATGATTCGCCGGGCGTATTCCAGGATGGTGGTGTCATGCGTGGAGAACACAAAGGTTACGTTCTCCTCCTCGTTGAGCCGCCGCATGACCGCGAGCACGTCGCTCCCGGTCTGACTATCCAAATTGGCGGTCGGCTCATCGGCGATCACCAGCCGTGGCTGATTGACCAGCGCCCGCGCGATTGCCACCCGTTGTCGCTGCCCGCCGGAGAGCTCGCTGGGTTTATGTGTGGCGAATTGCGTGAGTCCCACCGCCTCAATGAGGTGCTCAGCGACCTCCCGCCGGCGGGTGCGCGGTGAGCCGGCAAGAACCATGGGAAGCTCGATATTTTCACGAACCGACAGAACGGGAACCAGGTTGAAGCTCTGAAACACAAACCCGATGTGGCTCAGACGGATATCCGCCGCCTGCGCATCCGCGAGGCCCGTGGTCTGGATTCCGTCAAAGGTGGCCGTCCCTGCCGTGGGGCTGTCTATGCAGCCAATGATGTTCAGCAGCGTCGTCTTGCCACATCCTGACGGACCCACCACGGACACGAACTCTCCCGGCTCAATTGTCAAGGTTACTTCTCGCACCGCGTGGATGGTGGTCTCCCCAAGGGCGTAGTCTTTGCTTACATTCTCAAGTGCTACCAATGCCATTGCTCGCTCCTACTAGTGAATCCTGCTGCCGACGGCCACGCATCGCCGTCACCGAGTCAGATAGGTCTGAGAGAACTGCCGCGCCGGTAGCGCATCATGCGTCTCCAGGGCGTGGATGACCATGGTGCCGGCGGTGCCGTGCGCCTGCTGGGAGACCATCCGAATCTCCGTTGGGCGCTGCCGGCCTGCCAGCTGCCGTATGCCCAGAAACTCAGCACGCTTGAAGAGCAAACCGCTCTTTGCATAGTATTCGCCGCGTAGCAGGAGCGAATCTGATCTCCGAATCCACAGCCGAATACGCGCGTACGCCACCGACTCATCGCGAGCCTCCGCCTCCAGCACGTAGCACGGCACTTCCCCAAGCTCTTCGTGGGTGATGGTCTCCGTGCCGGACACGCTCACCTCGTAGTCGTCCGTGAACTGCGGGTCCGAAAGATCCCGGTTGGAAAACACACTGCCCTGGAACGCGGCTCGCGGCGAGAGCCGGATCGCGCGGTTTGAGCCGGAACGCGGATTGTACATCCACAGCCTCTCCTCAACCTGGAGGAAGCGCAGGCCACGGGACCGCGCCGGCTCCGTGATCTCCATGTACGTTCCCATCTCCCGGCTGTGAAGCACCTCCAGTCGCATCTCTGAGACCGTCTCGCCATTCTCCGTGGTTCGCAAGCTCACATCCGCCGTAAAGACGTGCGGCCAGACGCTTGACTCGGCCGTCTCAAGAAGATCCTCCGCCGCCGGAGTCTGTCCCGACTGCGCCGGCGCCACAGCTGCGGTCCCCAGAGTCAGCACAAGCGCGAGGAGTTGTCGTGCTCGTTCATTCATCCCGGACTCCTTCCAACTGCTCATTGTCCGTGATCACCTTCTCCAGAAACTGCAGGTAGTCCGCATACGCTGTTCGTCCTTCCGGAGTCAGCGTGTAGACCGTCTGCGGGCTTCGGTTGGCTATCTCGCGTTGCTTGG
This sequence comes from uncultured Spirochaetaceae bacterium, assembly GCA_964437265.1. Taxonomy (GTDB): domain Bacteria; phylum Spirochaetota; class Spirochaetia; order DSM-27196; family SLST01; genus CAYTGY01. The sequence continues at coordinate 4,166 of CAYTGY010000016.1, forward strand.
CCAGATACCCGCCCTGGACCAGCTTTTCCACGTGGGTATACAACGCTCCTTCAGTAGCGTTCAGCGTGTCTCGCAGCAGGTTGAAGCTTGCTCGCTCACTCCGCGCAACGAGCGTGAGGATGGACAAGCGGGTTCGCTCGAAGAACACGTTGTCAAACCTGGTGTACAGGTCTCCCATATGGGTTCACCTGTCCGGCGTTGCGGAGCTGAGCGATCGCTCGTAGATGCCCACGCCCAGGAACACCGCCCAGCAGAGCGCACCTACTGCTATCATCCACCAGAACCCGGCCGCGCCTGCCAGCCAGAAGACCACGCCGCATGCCACCAGTGCCACGCCGCTTATGACGGCTGCGTCATTGGAGTATCTGCTGTAGAAGAGCAACACCGGTCCGGTAGCAAGCAGCACCGGTCCCGGTGCCGGGATTCCGCTGAAGAGCAGCTCCAGCAGCAGACAGGTTATGGCCACCATGGTTCCCGCGGCTCCAACGGCAAACCGAATGAACGTGGGGGTGAACAGCGGCATGTGGTCTTCTCTGGACTTTCGGAGCCACGCCCACAGCTCAACCAGCCCAATCATCAGGAAGAACGGCAGCCACACCCACAGGAGCGTCTGAGTGAGCGTTGGCTCAATAGTGAGCCGGAGGGCAATGTTCGCCGCGCCGGCCAGCGCTATGAGGACGCTGGTCCATACGTAGAATCCCCACCCAATGCGAAAGCTCCGCTCGACTTGAGCGATGGTGTGCTTGATATCCCGGATATCCGCAAGGTACCGTTCTAGGCTTGCCGTGCTCGTCTCCGGGGTGCCGGCTTGCATGTCATCTGTCATCGTCCTTCCTCACCAACAGAAAGTATAGCGTGACTTTGCATTTCAAAGTGACTTCCAACAACAAAGTAACCTCCCGCTTGGCAGGCGTCAAGCCCAACCCGTATACTCGCGAACCATGACCCGGATAGTAGCCCTGCCGGCCGTTGTGCTGATGACGGTGTTTCTTCTCTGTTCGCTTGTCGTTGCGGCAGGAATGGTGCTGGGCCTCAGGCTACGGGAGGCTGACCCGGAGTCGGTGGCGATTGTCCGCCTTCGCGAAGCTGAGGGGCAGGAAACGATTGGACAAACCCGGATCGACCTGGATGACGTGCCGCAGCGGTTCCGCACCGTGCTGGTCCTCATAGAAGACGGCCGGTTCTTCAGGCATCACGGCATTGATCTCCGGTCCATCCGCTTTGCGTTGGAGCTCAACCTGGAGGCCGGTCAGATTGTCTATGGCGGGAGTACCATCACTCAGCAGTTGGCGAGGACCCTCTTCCTGTCGCCGCGGCAAACGGTTATGCGAAAGGTCGTGGAGATCTTCTTGGCGATTGGCATGGACTACAGTCTCCCCAAGGAGCGGATTCTAGAGCTCTACATCAACTACGCAGAGTGGGGGCCGGGTGTCTACGGTGCGGCTGCTGCCTCTCGCTATCACTATGGCAAGCCGCTCGACCAGCTTGATGTGGCGGAGCAGATGGCGCTGTTGACCATCCTCCCGAACCCTCGTGTCTTCACCCCGGAGAACTTCAGCGACTACCCGGTCATTGCCCGGCGGTTTCGGTTGGTCGCGTTCCACTACTGGGCACAAGAGCATCTTATCCGGTTTGAGACACGGCTGGAGCGGATCGATTAGCGCTCGCGCGGGGCCGTTGACCATTGCCGGCAACCCATCGATGATGGTGCAATGAGCGAAAGCCAACTGCCAGAGGTGGTGTTCGAGTACCAGTTGTCCCCCGCGTTTCGCGTGATCGCCGCCAACGGTGCCCACGGCGGCGTTACCGGCCGAGGGGACCTGCGGTTTGATCTATTCGTTGAGTCTCCGTCCATTCCGGACGAGGTGGTTCATTCAGTGACGCCCGACGGTCTTGGTCCAGAGGTGGGCAGATCTCCCGAGGGTAGACGAGTGACCCGCGAGCTGCAGGTGGGTGTGGTGATGCAGTTGGATCAGGCGAAGAGCTTCGGTAGATGGTTGCTCGAGCGGGTGGCCGCCGCCGAGCAGGCGCGGAACAAGCAGAACCGCGGCCAGGCCGATGCAGGGTAGGCTGCACGGCCCGCCGCGGCTAGCTGCTACCAGGCGTACGCCATGGGCGCTTCGCCGCCCGGGCCCGGAAAGATGTCATCCAGTTTGGCCAGTGCCGCGTCGGCAAGGCTAATCTCAGTTGCGCGGAGGGCACTCTCCAGCTGATCCACCGTCCTCGGCCCAATGATTGGCGCGGTCACCACCGGATTATGCAGGAGCCATGCCAACGCGACCGCGGCCGGCGGCTCACCCAGTTCCTTACAGAACCCCTCGTACGCCTCCAGTTGCCCCCGTTTGCTCTCAACGCGCTTGTGGAAGTCATCGCCGGCGCGCCGTCCGTCGCTCAGCTTCTGGAGCGCTCCGCCCAGCATCCCGCCGCCAAGCGGGCTCCAGGGGATGAGCCCCATCCCGTAGTTCCGGCACGACGGGACCACCTCCAGCTCAACCATGCGATTGTCCAAGTGGTAGATGCTCTGCTCGCTGACCAGCCCCGTCATCCCGCGACGGTCCGCCTCCTGACATGCGGTGGCGATGTCCCAGCCGGCAAAGTTGCTCGAGCCGACGTAGACCACCTTGCCCTGCTTCTTGAGGTTGTCGAACGCCTCCCAAGTCTCCGCCCACGGACAGGCGTGATCCACATGATGCATCTGGTAGAGATCGATCCAATCAGTCTGAAGCCGGCGTAGGCTGCCGTCGCAGTGACGCTTAATCTTCATTGCGGACAGACTGCGGCCGTCGTGGTTCGGCTCCGCCGGCTCCCCCGGCTTGTTTGCGGGGTTGTACACCTTGGTGGCCAGGACCACCGCGTCGCGGCGCCCACCGCCCTGCGCGAACCAGTTGCCAATAATCTCTTCGGTCTTCCCGTGGTAGTCGGACCAGCCGTAGACATCCGCCGTGTCAAAGAAATTGATCCCCAACTCCAGCGCGCGGTCCATGATTGCAAAGCTGTCTTCTTCGCTGGTCTGCCAGCCAAAGTTCATGGTTCCCAGGCAGAGATTGCTCACCAGGACGCCGTGGTTTCCCAACCGTTTGTGTTGAATTGCCATGCTTTCCCCCTTGGACAAAAGATCGCTGTGGCAGACGGTGCGTGTCAAACAGAACACGCGGCACGGCGGAGCGTTCTATGACTATACTTCTCTCATGGAGGCAGATGATGACGACGTTCTTTCTGTTTGGTGACTACACGCAAGAGGCTGCCGGCGGCATCAACGCCCGGCGCACCAAGAAGGCGGAGGAGATCATCAGCGGGTTTGGTGGCAAGCTCCACTCCGTGCACGCGCTGCTCGGAGAGCACGACATTGTCATGATCGCCGAGCTACCCGGAATGCCTGAGGCGGTTCAGGTGTCCATGTCGCTGCTAAAGTCCACCGGAATCTCGTTCTCCACCGCTCCGGCAATCCCGGTGGCGGATTTTGACCGGCTTGTTGCCGATGTCGGGTGAGCCGGAGATCAGACCGGTGCATACTCGAGGCGGTTGGTGACGGAACGCTCTTGCAAATCACATCCAAGTCGCGTAAACGTGTAGAGGGAGGCTGAATGCGATTGCGACTGTTTGCCGTCGCCGCGCTCGTGGTAGCGGTGGCGATGCTCTACTCGGGGTGTACCGTGCTGGCAGGTATCACCGGAGGTGTCGAAGAGAACCGGACGGTACCCGCGGAGTCGGCTGATGACCACGACCCGGGTCAAACGACGCATGAGGCGCCGGATAACGAGCCGGCAGACGGTGATTCCGGGCTGGTCCGATCCACCATCGCGGACTGGGTCGCACAGGCCGTTCGTGAGCAGGCCTCCGTGAATCTGATGGTGATTGCCCCCGTAGAAGGCATCTGGGCAACCGGCTCGGAGTTCGACGGCGGAGAAGCCACGCCCGAGTGGAGAGAAAATCAGTCGCGTGAGCTGGTCTTGAGCGCGGTACGCGCCATCCTCGCCGCCTACCCGGGGTCTGACTTCGTACGTGTCATCGACCGGTCGCAGGTGGACCTGGCGCTTGATGAGGCGGAGTTCCAGTCCTCCGGTATCGCCAGCCGCGAAGACCAGTTCCGGCTTGGCGAGTTCATTGGTGCGACGCATGTCTACACCATAGAGTACAACCGAGAGATGGGCCGCGACCTGCGCCGGGAGACCCGGACCACCACGCTGCTGGAGCTGGCTACCGGACGCGTGCTGGCGGTTGATCGCTGGACGACCGCCGCCGTCCGCGACGATGACGGCACCTGGTACGAAGGTCGCTCGCTCAACGGCCGCGAGTACGACACCGTGGACGGGATGCGGGTGTACGTGGAGTAAGCCGCTGCCGGCGAGTTTGTGTTCTGCACCGTGTCCAAAGGGCGCCACGCCGGCCAATCTGACCGTCGTGGCGCCACGCATAAGGAGAAGAGAGCTGGGCTTACCGCGCTTCCGGGTACGTAACGGTGACGTTCTTGGAGATGGGGTCTCTCTCCGCTACGGAAGCTACGATTGAGATGATCGTGGACGGATAGTACAGTGTCAGGTCACGCGAGAACGTCCCGTCCGCATTTACCGGCACCGGATAGCCTTGAACGTGAACCGTTGCGGCCGGGTCTGATACGTTGCCGGCAATGGTGATTCGATTTGAGGAGACCGTGACGTCATCTTCCGGAGTCGTCACGTCAAGAGTCAAGCTTCTTGTGATCGTTACGGTCCGGGATGTGTCGCGGAAGCCTTCAGCGCTCGCGCGGACGGCGATCGTGTTGCTTCCGTATTCGAGCGGGACGGTGCGAGTGAAGCTTCCGTCACTTCCCACTTCCACCTCAGTGTCGTTGACCGCAACCGTTGCGCTTGGCTCGGAGATCACACCGGTGACGGTTGTCTCTGAATCGGTGACCGTCCCACGACTGGTCGGTGAGGTCAGCTGGAGCGTCATTCGTTGCGTGCTCGAAGACGACCCGCCCGATCCGCCGCCACATCCACTCAGCACCAACCCGATCGTCAACGCGACCAGAAGTGGTGCCCACTTTGATAGTCTTTTCCTCATTCGCTCCTCCGATCATCCCGGTGCCATCGGTTGGGGCACTCGAGTGTGCCAAAGACTACAGCCGTGATGTGAACAAGTTGTGAATTTCGTCTGGGCTCCTGGAGTATCGATCTGAAACCCGTATCATAAAGCTCACGATGATGTTTTCCCCATGAGGGACGTGACGGCGTAGACAATGGAGAGAGGAAACCGGACGGTCCTCGTCGTGGAGGATGACCGTTCCACCGCCCACCTGGTTGATCTCTATCTTCGACGCGAAGGACTCAATGCAGTGATCTGCCGCGATGGCACGTCTGCGCTGGAGCAGGCGCTGCACTTCCCGCCGAGTCTGGTCATTCTGGATGTCATGCTTCCCGGTATCGACGGCCTGGCGTTTTGTCGGCGCGTGCGCGAAGCAATGAACGTTCCCATCATCTTCCTCTCCGCCCGAACCGCCGAGACCGATCGTCTGCGCGGCTTCGAGCTGGGGGCCGACGATTACGTGACAAAGCCGTTCAGCCCCGGAGAGCTCATGGCGCGGGTGAAGGCTGTGTTGCGTCGCTACAACATCGTTGAGAATCCTCCAGGGGACGTGGCGATCACCGTTGGCGATCTGGTCATCAATACGCGTACTCGCCGCGTGACGGTCGGAGGGAGCGAAGTGGGCATGACACCGGTGCGGTACCGCCTCCTGTGCGCTCTCGCCCACGAACCTGGTCGAGTCTTCACCAGAGGGATGCTGGTGGAACTCGCTCTTGGTCCCCACTACGAGGGACTCGAGCGGACTATCGACGCTCACATCAAGAACCTCAGGAAACTCATCGAACCGTCATCCGCTGATCCAACCTATATCGAGACGGTTCACGGAGTGGGGTACCGAATGGCCACGGAGCCAGGTGGATGAAATCCATCCGGTGGATTCTGTTCCTGGCGTTCATGGTAGTCATCCTCGTTGCCGTGGGGACTATCGCGACCGTCACGCTGCGCAGTGCGGCCTATCAGATAGCAGAGTACGACGACCTGGCCGACGAGCTCGAGATGACCCGCATCACGCACTGGCTGACCGGATACTTTGACGTCCACGAGTCGTGGGACCAGGTTCAGCCGTACCTGGACGAGATACGAGTAATGTACGGGCGTCGGGTCGTGCTCACCGATACGTCCGGCCACGTCGTGGCGGACACGCGGACGGACGGCCCGCTGCAGTTCGGTGGACCACAATGGCGGACCCGATCGCTCCAGTTCGACCGCTCTGACGATCCCGTGGGGACCGTTCACGTGAATCACGACTTCTCCATCGTCGATTCGTTCCGGCTACGCCTCGCCGCATCCATACGTCGCTTTCTGTTACTGAGCAGCGCGATAGCCGTCGCGCTCGCGCTCCTCGTGTCTTTCGCGATCTCACGCCCGATAGTCATGCCCGTCAGCGCGCTTGCCACGGCCTCGGATCGAGTCGCGGCGGGTGACATGAGCGTCCGAGTGGCGGCCCCTCGGGTCCGCGAGTTTCGTTCACTTGCGGGTGCGTTCAACAGGATGCTGACCGACCTTCAGGCCGCCGAGACGATCCGCAAGGATATGATTGCCGACGTCGCGCACGAGCTTCGTACGCCACTGGCGAATGTCCGCGGTTATCTGGAGGCGATGCGAGACGGAGTCGTTGGGGCCTCTGAAGCGGTGAGCGTCGTCGAGAGGGAGATTTCGATGCTCACGCGACTCGTGGATGACCTGCAGGAGCTCAGCGTCACAGAGTCGGGCGATGTCACGCTCGTGCGCGAGGAGACAGATCTCCAAGAGATCGCCCGTCAGGTTGCCGAACGGTTTGGTCAGAGAGCCGTGGAGAGATCAGTGAGGATTCGGGTGATCGTGCCGGATCACCCGGTCATCGGATGTGTTGATACTGATCGGATTATGCAGATGCTGGGGAATCTGGTCTCAAACGCGATCACACATGCGCCGCCCAACAGCCGTGTGGACATCACGATAGCGGCGAGCGAGGGACAGGTTCAGCTGACGGTTTCCGACGAGGGAGCGGGTATTCCTGCCGCCCATCTGCCGTTCGTATTTGAGCGCTTCTACCGCGCGGACCCCTCGCGCTCACGATCAACCGGAGGTCACGGGCTCGGGCTCACCATTGCGAGGTCCATTGCCGTTGCTCACGGCGGGACACTCACCGTTGATAGCGTTGAAGGCAGAGGAGCTCGATTCACAGTGACGTTACCGCTGCTCAGAACGCCGTCGAGTCCGCGAGAATCGTGCTGATCATCGAGAGGATTTCTGCGATGCCCCGCCTTACCCATCGGGTGTCGTCTCCGCGCGACTGTGCCGAGTCACTCCGGCGACAGCTCGTTTCTGATCTGAACGCTGGGGAGTTTTCGCTGAACAGCCTCCTCGGCCTTCTTCACTTCCAGAGCTGCCCGGACGCGCCCTTCCAGCGTCACCACCTGTGTCTTTCGAAAAAGAGGACCCTCTTTCGAAACCGTTACAATGATCCGAGTGGGGTCAGAAATCGTGGGATCCTCGCGAATCGCAGTCTGCGCCATTTCTCGAATTGTCTGATCATCTGGCATACTTCCTCCTCGTCTCGTGGGTGCCTCATCGGAGCATACGGTTGCTTTGTCCATAGTATGACCAGATTCCGACCATGTTCCGCGATGGCGAACTCCGGCGGCGCTGAACTCGTACCTCAAGGTATGCGACTGCATAGCGTTCCAACTCATCCAGCGAGACCCGTCCTGCCGGTGAATCAGGCGCTTCCGCGTCGGCGCTTTGCGCCACAGCAGTGCCTGTGGAGCCCTGGCATCACAAGGCCTCCGCAGGGGACCGCGGAACAAGATTGTTCTCTATTTCGACTTCGGGTAGCTTGTGTCGTACCGACTGTTCCACGGTGTCGATCTCGTACGCCGAACTCACCGTTCCATTGAGCTGGAGAACCGTATGCCGGTTCAGGATCGACCCTCTGCGGCGGACTGAGGGTATTACGCGAGTCGGGTTTGATATGCGCGGATCCTCCTCGATCGCGAGTTGGGCGATGTGCAGAATGTCTTCCTTCCTCTTCATCCTTTCCTCCTGGTCTACGACGGTGATAGGTTAGGAAGAGGGTTTCTGCGTTCCGACCATGGCGCGGTAGAATTATGTCTGGATTGCACGTGTCACGTTATCATCTCATCTCGCTCACGCTCTTGCTCATTCTGTTGGTTCTGAGCTCTCACGCCGAGTCGCTTGAGCTCTGGACCGCGGGCATGCCGGAGCTCCCTCCTGAAGCCGTTCAGACAACGACGCGGCGAGTGGTAACGCATCGCAACGGTCACGAGACGGTTGCTGCTTCGCGTCTGTACGACCGCCTCACGAACGTGGGTGACCGAAGAGTGCTCCGCGATGTCTACGACGAGCGCGGCAGGTTCCTCTGGACCACCGAGTTCATCCGCGAGAACAATCGACTCGTTACCGTACGGGCGACCGATGAGGAAGCGATCCGCTGGGAGATCCGCTTCGAGTACGACAGTGCAGGCCGGATCATCAAGGAGGCGTACACGAGTGCTACCGGAGAGACACAGCGGGCCGTTGCGTACGACTACTCGCGGGACCAGACCGAAATCGTGTCGTACCGCGGCGAGGGAACCGTAGCGTGGCGTCGCAGGGAGACAACGAACGGGATACAGGACGAGCGAGAAACCACGTACTTCTACGCGGACGGGTCACGCGTCAAGACGATCGTCGCAAGCATCGACGATCGGGATCGGGTTACTCGCGAGGAGCATCGCGACGAGATCGGGGCAGTGTACCGCTCGGTTTCCCGTGACTACGATGACGACCGGCTCATCCGCGAGGTCGTGAGAGACGATACCGGCGCCATCATTCGGCTCACCGAGCGGGACTACGACGAGCGCGGTCTCTTGATTGCAGAGACTGTGTCGCTTCCCCACGACTCCGTTGTGGAACGGCTGAGTGTTACGTACGAGTTCAACCAACGCGGGCACTGGACGAGGCAGACCCACACTACCACGGCGGAGCTTCCCGAAGAGAGACCGATCATCACCGACCGCTACATCCTGGAACGGGAGGTCGAGTACCGATGAAGACCGGCTCGCTCTTTCATCGATCGCTCATGGCGCATCTCGTGTCGCTTCTTCTTGCGAGCCTGCTGATCATCGGCACCGTCTTCGTGAGCCTTCGCCGCAGTGTGGACATCTGGAACGTGAACCGCGGGCAGCGTCTGGAGAACCTCATGCTTCCGATCCTTGCCGACATCTACCGGCGAGACGGGCGCTTCGAGTCCGACGACATCCACGATCAGCTGCGTCACATCCTCACTGCGAACGTGTACGCCTATGTTTTCGACCGCGATCGCGAGCCCGTGTACTTCTACTCGCTCGGACGCCGAACCCTTCTCTATGACGAGGCCGCCGTGGCCGGGGACCTGCGAAGACTGAGAGATCAGGAGCAGGCACTGACACCCATCGTCGACGGTAGCGACATCGTGGGATATCTCAGTGCAGATACCGTGGGATTCACGAACGACGCATCGAATCGACGCCTCCTCGCGAGTATTTCGGGCTCGGTGATTGGAGGATCAGTCGTGGCAGTGGTCCTTTCGCTCGCCGCGGCCTGGTTGTTCGCGTCGCGCCTTGCACACGAGGCACGCAGCGTTGCCGGAGGGTTGCGTCTGATCGCCGCGGGCCGTCGAGATGTTGGTCTGCCTGACTCTCGAACCAGCGAGCTCCGAGCCATCGCCGACTCCGCGGCGAGCCTGCAGAAACAGCTCGCTCGAGAGGAGCGCATGAGACGCCAGTGGATGGAAGACATCGCGCACGACTTGCGTACCCCCGTGACTGCTCTCAAGACGCAGCTCGAGGGAGTCGCGGAAGGATACCTCGCTCCGGAGAGCGCGCGCCTTGCGAGCCTTCAGGAGGAGGTGGAGCACGTGGAATGGTTGGTGTCCGGGCTGCGCGAGCTCAGTCATATCGAGTCTCCTGAGACCGAAGTCGAGTTTCACGAGATCGACCTCTGCGAGTTCGTAGGGACGATCGTCACGGCTATAGCTCCTCCCGACTCGGAAGGGAGTCGTGTCCAGCCGATCATGCGATGCGAAGGCAAGACTGCGGCTCGCGTTGCGCCCCATCTGTTGCGACGAGCGGTGGAAAACGTGGTCGTCAACGCGATCCAGTACGTTGACGAAGAACGCCGGATCGAGGTCTTGGTGCGTCAGGACCGTGGCGAGTGTCTGATCGACGTGGCGAACACCGGTAGGATCGATCCGGAGCTCGCCCCGAAATTCTTCGACCGTCTCTTCCGCGATCCCGGCACAGCGCGTCGGGGCGGTACGGGCCTGGGCCTGCCGATCGCCTTGTCCGCCGTCGAGCGGCACGGCGGTTCGATCCGGATCGAGCAGCGCGGAGCCTGGACTCACGTAACGATCCACCTCCCGCGCAGCGTCCCTGACTGAGGCCCCAGCCCGCTACCGTTCAGACACCGGCACATACTCCTCGTTGAAGGTGCCGGTGTAGATCGCGCGTGGACGGAAGATACGGTTGTTCTGCAGGTACTCGACGAGGCGCGCGGCCCAGCCGGAGACGCGGGAGACCGCGAAGATCGTCGTGTAGAGCTCAGTCGGGATGCCCACGCTCCGGTAGACCAGACCCGAGTAGAAGTCGACGTTGGGGAAGATACCCTTCGACTCGCCGAGGGTGGAGACGACCTTCTTCTCGAGCGCCTGCGCGGTCGTGTAGAGCGAGCCGGCCTGCGCCGAGCGATCGGTCAGGAGCTTCGCGAGCGGCCCGAGGATCCGCGCGCGCGGATCGTACGCCTTGTAGACGCGGTGCCCGAAGCCGGTGATCTTCCGTTTTGTACTGCGGGCCGACTCGTACCAATCGTCGACCTGTTCCGGACTTCCGATCTCCGCGAGCATCTTCACGACCTCCACGTTCGCGCCCCCGTGGAGCGGTCCGGCGAGAGCGGAGACACCCGCCCCGATTGCGAGGTAGATGTCCGAGAGCGTGGAGGCGACGACCATCGAGGCGAAGGTGCTGGCGTTCATGCCATGGTCGGCATGGAGGATGAAGCAGACGTCCATGATCCGCTCCTCGAGCGATGAGGGGCGGCGGCCGGTCAGCATGTAGAGGTAGTTGCCCGCGAGGCTGAGATCCGGGAGCGGCTCGATCGGCAGACGCCCGGCTCTCACGCGGCCGATCGTCGCGGCGACCGCGGACGAACTCGTAGATCGACCGGCGCTCGCCCCTGGGAGTGGTCTCCATCGCGATGCTGTCCTCGTCGCTCGCGATCGTCTCTCCAGCTTCGTTGAGCTCACGCCGGTCACGGTAGGTCTGCTTCTGCCGCATGAGATTCGTTCCCAGGCGGAGCGCCGCCATGGGGTTCATCTCCTGAATCGGGAAGCTCAACAGGAGGCGCTGGGTCTCCGGAATGAACAGGCGCGAGTAGAGCGCGTCCCTGTACCGCTGCAGCTGCACGGCGCTCGGGAGGCTGCCGTGCAGGAGCAGGTAGGAGACCTCCTCGTAGCGCGAGTGCGCACAGAGATCGAAGATGTCGTAGCCACGGTAGATGAGCCAGCCCTTGGAGCCGTTGACGTATCCGACCTTCGACTCGCAGGCGATCGCGCCCTCGAGCCCCGGGCCGACGCTGCACGTGACCGGCCAGTCGATCGCACACGTGAGCCCTGGCTCCGGTTCGTCGCTCGTCTCGGTTCGCGCGCGGTCCCTCGCCTCAAGGATGATTCTCGTGATCTCTTCGGTTCCCACTGGTTGCCCTTACTCTTCTCGTTCGCCGACGAACCGGTAGCCGAACCCGCGGACCGTCTCGATCCACCCGGCCTCGCCAAGCAGCTCCCGGATATTGCCGATGTGCGTGTCCACCGTGCGCTCGGCGCCGTCGTAGGGACGGTCAAGGCACTCGCTCAGGATGTGCTCGCGGGTGATCGCCTGTCCTTGGTTGGTTGCGAGCTCGGTCAGGATCCGCCACTCGCTCTCGGTGACGTGGACTCGTTCCCCGTCGAGCTCGGCGATGTGCGCCGCCTCGTCGAGCACCAGTCTGTGCCCGTCGAGGCGCCACGCCGTTCGTGTCTGGTGGTCGGCGGACTCACTGCTCCGGGCGCGCCGGAAGATTGCCTCGAGCCTGAGGAGGAGCTCCTTCGCCGAGAACGGCTTCACGACGTAGTCGTCCGCCCCCACTTCAAAGCCCATCACGCGCTCGGACTCGCTGTCCTTGGCCGTGAGGAAGATGATCGGGACATCATTCGTCTCGCGAATCTGCTGGGCGAGCCTGTACCCGTTGCCGTCCGGGAGACGGATGTCGAGGATGATCGCGTCGAAATGATGCTCCGCGAGCGCGCGTATCGCGTCGGCCACCGTTGCCACGGCCGTCGGCTCGTGACCGTTGACGCTGAATGCTTCGGTGACTGCGTCACGGATGAGGTCGCTGTCCTCGACGATGAGAATGTCAGCCATCACAGCCAGTATACCGCTTCCGGGGCATTATACCAGCGGCGTGGAAACCCGCGTGGACCCGCCGTGCCGCAGTGGACGAAAACGGTCGCGATCTGGTCCAAACCTGCACAATCGATTCCTATCGTTTTGGCCAGGAGGGCAGTATGAAACGTACACTAGGGACGAAGACGCTTCTAATGGGCGGCATGCTCATCGCGGCAGTGCTGCTTGTTGCCGCGGGATGCACCGCGGGCGGGCCGGTATCCTACGGAGAGGCCGAGGAGTTGCGAGAGCAGATCGCCGACATGGAAGACCGGTTGAGCGAGGTCGAAGGTATGCTCAGCGACGTTCAGAACGGTGACATCGGAGACGATGCAGAGGAGACGATCGGGGCTGCAGCGGAGGAAGTCTCGGCCGTGCTCGCGTCGCTCGGCGATGTGCATGAGGCGCTCGAGACGCCCGAACCCGCCACCGAGGTGCCGCCACCTCAGCCGGCACCCGGCGGGACGTCGATGTAGTCGACGTCGATGGAGTCGGCGATCCACGGACAGGACTGGGCCCTCGCGTCGGGCATGTACCGGAGCGAGGGCCCTCTCATGCTGAGAGGTGATGATGACGAGAATACGCGAGTCGCTGGCGGTACCACCCGAGCGCCTGATCGACTTTGGCGCCTCGCTCGCGTTGGCGATCGGGCTCGGGTTCGGCATCGCCGCGCTCTACCGGTATACGCACCGCAGCATGAACTACGAGAGCAGCTTCCCGCAGACGCTCGTGCTTCTGACGCCGATCGTGACGATCGTCATGTTTTTCATCCAGGGCGATCTCGTGCTCTCGCTTGGGCTCGTCGGATCGCTCTCGATCGTCCGGTTCCGGACGCCTATCAAGGACACCAAGGACATGGTCTATCTGTTCTGGGCGATCGTCACCGGACTCGGAACCGGCACCCTCCACTGGACACTTGCGCTCCTGGCAACCGGTGTGCTCTCGCTCTTGATGACGCTCTTTACCGTCGTCCAATACGGGCGACGAACCCACTCCGAGTTCATCCTGATTGTCTCGGGCGATCTGCCGTACGAGGGTGAGGCGGTCACCGACGTTCTCGCGCAGGCCGCCATCCCCGCGCAGATCAGGAGCCACGAGCTCGCGGACGAGAGCTGGGAGCTGACCTACGAGCTCACCCTCGATCGCGGGATGGACGAGCGCGTGCACGAAGCTGCGTCACGGGTCCGGCGCATCGAGGGCGTCCGCAGGGTCTCGCTGCTGACACCCCAGCTGACGCTTCCGGCGTGAGGCCGACGATGAGCTCCACGGCCCGATTCGAGCGCAAGTACCGCCTGACTCCCTCGGCGTACGTGGGCCTTCGTAGCCGCCTGGCGGCGCTGACGCGCCCGGACGACTATACGATGAGATCCGGCGGACGGTATCTGGTGCGCTCGCTCTACTACGACTCCGACGATCTATCGGCGTATCGCGAGCGCGAAGAGGGACTCTTCGGCCGGATCAAGCTCAGGCTGCGCGCCTACGACTCCCGGGAATCGAAGATGCGCCGCGTCCGGGTGGAGATCAAGACCCGGAGGGGGGCGGTCATGGTGAAACACACCGCCTTCACCGACTACCCGGACTGTCTCCGGTTTCTGGAGACGCGGAGCTGGCAAGGCGACGACCCGGTCCTCTCCGAGTTCGAGCGGCTCGTTCGCATCAGAGACGCACGGCCGGTTCTCCTCGTTGAGTACCGTCGCGAAGCGTTCGTCGCGCGGGACGATCCGGCCGTGCGCGTCACGCTCGATCACGCGGTGCACAGTGCCCGTGCGGATTCGCTCGCGTTCGAGCCGATGCTGCTGCGTCCGCACCGTCCTCGATCGATCGTCCTCGAGATCAAGACGTCGTGCGGTGTGCTCCCCCGTTGGGTCGAGGCTCTCGTGCGCGATCACGGCTTGACGCTCGTGTCCAACAGCAAGTACGCGCAGGGCATTGAGACCGTCCACGGCGCGTTCGTCGGTATCGTCGCGGAGGCACGGTGAGCCGTCGTCGTGCGCTTCTACGGGTCGGCGTTATCTCGGCTCTGACCGTGGTGGTCGCGATGATCGCCTACCTGTGGGCCGCGAGTCCGGGCACGGCCGTCGAGTTCTCGGACGAGGGCCTCGAGACGGCCGTCCGTCGAGAGCTCGACCGCCGCGACGGATCGATCGGCGAGGCGGAACTCGCCGCCATCACCCGACTGGACGCCACGCGTTCAGGCGTGGTCGATCTCACCGACATCCGGTGGCTCCCCAATCTCATTTCGCTCGACCTCTCCGAGAACGATATCAACTCGATCGAGCCACTCGGGGCGCTCTCACGGCTGCAAGAGCTCGATCTTCGCGATCTCGGGTCGTGTCCGGGCGGCCGGATCGACCTTCGCCCGCTCGCGAGGCTGGAAGCCCTTCGGCGCCTCGACCTCTCCGGCAACCGTGCGTGCTCGCAGTTCACCGGTCTCGGGGATCTCGGCCGGCTCGAGGACCTCTCGCTCCGAAATACCCGCCTCTCTTCGCTCGAGCCGCTTGTGTCGCTCGTTCGCCTGCGCGACCTCGATCTGCGCGCAACCGATCTCGATGGCGCCGATCTGTCATCTCTCGCGTCGCTTGGCGTGCTCGAACGCCTGAACCTTCGTGAGACGGGGGTGAGTCGGATCGACGCGTTGAACGAGCTTACGACCCTGCGCTACCTGAACCTCCACTCGAACCCGCGGATTGAATCGCTCGAACCGGTGGGCGGGCTGCGCCGGCTTCATACGCTCATCATCAGGAACGTGCCGTTGCGCGATCCCGCGATCCTGAACCGGCTCACCGAGCTCCGGCGACTGAACGTCCGGAGTACCGGCCTGCGCGAGCTCGACACGCTCGCCTCGCTCATGGAGCGGGGCGCGCTCCAGGACGATCGAGAGAACGGGATCGTCGCGGAGGTGGACATCCGTGACAACCCGATCGGCGCCGCGGACGGTTCGGTCGCAGCGTACGATGCACTGCGGCCCTACTGGCGCTGGATCACCCATCGCCACCCGGAGCATCTCCCGCGGGAGCCGACGCGTGACCTGGTGATCAGCGAAGTCATGACCTCGAACGGAACCGCATACGAGGCCGCCGACGGATCGTTCCCCGACTGGATCGAGCTTCGCAACCGACTCGACCAACCGGTGGACCTGGGCGGATATGGCCTCTCAGCGACGCCCGACGACCCGCACCCCTGGCGCTTCCCTGCAGGCACGTGGATCGCCCCGGGTGGCTATCTTGTGGTGGTGGCGTGCGGCCGGGCGTGCGACGAGACCGACACGCTTCATGCACCCTTCGCGCTCGACTCGGACGGAGTCGCCGTTCACCTCACGGCCCCGGACGGGGTGACGCCCGTGGACTCCCTCGACGTCCCGGCGATCCCACGTGACACGAGCTACGGCCGTGTTGCGAACGCGACCCACGCCGTGGTCTTCGTGGAGCCCTCCCCGGCCCGCCCGAACGCCGAAGGCAGACGCTACGTCCGGCTCACGGCGTCGCACGGCGGGGGCTTCTACGACTCCGGGTTCGAGCTCAGTCTACGGGTCGACGAGAGGGCGATGGCGCCTTCGGCGCGAGTTCTCTACACCCTGGACGGCTCGGTTCCCGATCCCGCGGCGGTGGACGGGCGGAGCTACGAGGTTCCGGGCGCACGAGAAGGAGAGCGGATCGAGCGCTCGGTGCAGACGCTCCGCTACGAGTCGCCGATCCCGATCGTATCGTTCAACGAGTTCGACGACCGGATCGGGGTCAACGATGAGGTCCCCCCGTTGAGCGGTACTCCCACCACCGTACCCACAGCGGATATGTGGGAGTGGCAGCCTCCGAGCGATCCGGGGCTTCGCGCCACGGTCGTGAGGGCGGCGGTCTACGACGGCGCACGGCGTCTGAGCTCGGTGGTGTCGCACACCTACTTCGTAGACGAATCGATCCGCGATCGTTTCACCACGCCGGTTGTCTCGATCCTTGCCGGGCCCGACGAGCTCTTCGGGTACGACGACGGGATCTATGTTCCCGGGCGGACCTACGACGAGGAGCGCGACGACGAGGTCTACTGGAGGCGACACCTCGCCAACTACAGCCTCCCGGTGGAGGTGAGTGCGCACCTCGAGTATTATGAGCCCGACGGGCACCAGGGCGTCGACCTGGACGGAGGCATCCGCGTCCACGGCGGTTGGTCGAGATCGCACCCGCTCAAGTCGCTTCGTCTCTACGCCCGAAAGGATTACGGGCGGGTCAACGTCTTCGACCACTCGTTCTTCGCGCCGGGCGGCTCCGACTTTCCTCCCGCCGACCCGACGGGCTATCGCCGCCTGATGCTCCGAAGCGGGCAGAGCCTCTTTCGCAGCCACCTCCAGGATGCGTTCCTCAGCGAGTATCTCGCCGACCACCTCGCCGTCGATCTCGCGCGTGCGCGGCCGGTTGTTCACTTCATCAACGGCGAGTACTGGGGCATCAAGAACCTGCGGGAGCGATTCGACCGCTTCTACCTCGAACAGCACTACGGTCTTGACCCGGAGCGGCTTGCGATCATCGAGCACCCTCTGGGTGCGGATGCGGGCCTCAAGTATGGCGACCCCGAGGATGCCCGCGACTACCGCCGGCTGCTCGAGTGGGTCTCCGAGTCGGACATGAGCGATCCGGACGCGTACGCCTGGGTGACTGAGCGAGTCGACGTGGACAGCCTGATCGACTACAACGTGCTTCGGATCTATTCAGGTGATCCCGACGGGGTGAGCAAGCACGTCATCGCCTGGCGCGCCGGTCGGACCGCGAACCGACGGTGGAGGTTTCACACGTGGGATCTGGACAACGCGCTCTTTTTTCTCGAAGAGGACACGATGAGCTTCTACGCGAACGACGCAGATCCGCCGGACGCGACGTCCGACGAGCAGGTCAGGATGCTGCGAGCACCCGAGTACACGGTGCTCTTCACGGGGCTTCTGCAGAACGAGGAGTTCCGCAACCGATTCATCAACAGGTTCTGCGACCTCCTGAACACGCGTCTCCACCCGGAAGCCCTCATCCCGGCGATCGAGGAATGGGCACAGCGGATCGAGAGCGAGATGCCGCACCATATCGCGCGTTGGGGCTATCCGGACTCGACCGACTCCTGGGGCTTGCAGGTCGAATACCACCAGCACTACGCGCTGCACCGCCCCGACGTTCAGCGCACGCACATGCGGAACTACTTCCGCGAGCGCAATGTCTCGATCGGCGCGCCCGAGTCGGTGACGATCGTCGTTCCCGACTCGGGCGGCCGGGTCCAGCTGAACTCGATCGAGCTCGACGGATCGACGCCCGGAATGGAGTCCGGGGAGCCGTGGTCTGGGTTCTACTTCGGTGGGATCCCGGTGGAGATCGAGGCGGTGCCAGACGACGGGTACCGGCTCGCCGACTGGGGCGTCGACGGAAGCGGGCCCGTCGCCGGCTTGTCGGGTACGCGACTGGTTGTCGATCCGGAGGACCGGATCGTGCTCGTGCCGATTTTTGAACCGGGTGCGCGGTGAGCCGGCTTCGCTCGCGCCGGTTGCGATCATTTGGATGCGATTCCAAGACGACGTGGACACCGATTGGTCGAAGCGCAGGTACCGTCACGGGTACGGCGATGTTGCCGTGAGACGTGGACGACCGCAGCGGCGTCCACCAGCGATTCCGCGGTCGATCAGACCGCGCATGGAGGATACATGACATACCCACAACGCAACTCGAGAGTGTTCGGATTCGCGCTCATCCTGCCGCTCCTGCTCGTCGCGCCGGTCATCAGTGCGCAGACACCACCGGGACTCGAGCCGGTGGACGAGATGGAACCGGTGGACGAAGAAGAACTCGAACAATTCGTCCTGGCGTTTGTCGAGGTCCACGAGTTGCAGGAGAATCTCAACGACATGACGGCCGAGAGGATCCAGGAGTCCGAGCTCAGCGAACGCCGGTTCTTTGAGATCAATGAGTTCGCGCAGCAGCCTGACGGCTCGGCCCTCGCGAGCGTGGCCGATGACGAGCTCGCAGAGTACCAGACCGTCCTCAATGACCTGTTCGAGATCCAGAACGAGCAGCAGGCCGTGATGGTCGAGGTCGTCGAGGAGGAGGACCTCACGGTTGATCGTTTCAACCGGATCATGCTCGCGTTGCGAGAGGACGAGGAACTCGCGGCGCGCACCGAGGAGCAGCTGCAGGAAACGCTCGAGGAGCAACGCGAGGAAGCAGAGTAAGCCACGCATCATGTTCGCAGAGTTCCCTGGCCGCACGCCGCGACTCGCACCGCGCGTGCGGCCTTCTTGGGTGGGTTCTGCAGAAGGGGCGGTTGCGACGGTGGAAACGAATGGAACTACCACCGACCGCTGTCCCCTGTCGGCGAACAGGAGCTACAGAGCTTCGTTGTCGCGGTCCTCGACGAGATCATTACCGGGCGCGAGGGCGAAGACGAAGTCCGGTAGTCCCGGAAGACTCTGCCAATCCACACCGAGCATGTGGCGGGATTTGCAGCGGGCAACCGGACTGCGTACGTTCTGGGAAAGGGGCTACTATGAGCACGCGAATGAACGAGTACGATCAGAACGGCAACTGGCATGCAGCGGATATGGCGTTCTGTCTCCGCTCGCTGGACACTTCGGAGAACGGGCTCTCGGAAGACCAGGCACGCGACCGTCTGGACAAGGGGGGCACGAACGAGCTCCGCGGCGACGAGGGCACCTCGGTCATCGCGCTCCTGCTCCGCCAGTTTCAGAGTCCGCTCATCTACCTGCTGGCCGGCGCGGCGGCGGTTTCAGTTATCCCGGGACACTATACGGATGCCGCGGTCATCGGGGCAGTCATCGTCATCAACACGGTGCTCGGTTTCTTTCAGGAGTATAAGGCCGAGCAGGCGATGGCCTCACTCAAACGTCTTGCCGCTCCTCGCGCCCGGGTGAAGCGCGGCGGGGAGGTAGAGGTCATTGAAGCGGTGTTCGTGGCGCCGGGCGACATCCTGGTGCTCGAAACCGGTGACCGTGTTCCCGCCGACGCTCGCCTGATCACCTCGCGGGACCTGCGAGTAGACGAGTCGATGCTGACCGGTGAATCTGAGGCGGTAGCCAAGACCACGGATACTCTGCCGGAGGAGACTCCGCTTACGGACCGCACGAACAAGGTCCACATGTCAACGTCGGTGGTGGGCGGTCGCGGTGAGGCAGTTGTTGTGGCGACCGGTATGCAGACCGCGCTGGGCGAGATCGCTGAGCAGGTCGAGTCGACTGAGAAGGAGGCGACGCCGCTTCAGAAGCGCATGGGTAAGCTCAGCGGCATCCTGGGGCTGGTGGGCATTGGACTCGCCGTGGCCGTCTTTGCCGCCGGCGTGGTGATGGGCCAGGAGTGGGTGGAGATGGCACTCTTTTCCGTGGCCGTTGCCGTGTCTGCAATCCCGGAGGGACTTCCGGCGGTTATCAGCGTTACCCTTGCAGTGGGCGTGAAGCGAATGTCCGGTCGGAACGCGATCATCCGCAGGTTGTCCGCGGTAGAGACGCTTGGCTCCACGACCGTGATCTGTACCGACAAGACCGGCACCGTCACGCGAAATGAGATGACGGTAACGCAGTTATGGGCGGACGGGAAGGACTACGCGGTCACCGGCGAAGGGTACGATCTGGAAGGTCGGGTCGTGGCGGAGAATCATGAGGCCGACCCGGGGGAGCAAGCGGTTGTCCGTCGGCTCCACGCAATCGGCGTCCTCGCCAACGATGCCCGCCTTGCCGCGCGCGACGGCGAGCACCAACTGGAGGGCAGCCCCACCGAGATGGCGATCCTTGCGGCGTCGTTGAAGGGGCTCGGTGCAGGCGCGGCCGACGAGCATGAGCCGCATCGTATTGATGAGGTCCCGTTCACGAGCGACCGGAAGTATATGGCGGTACTCGTGGAGTCCGACGGCGAGCGACAGGTCATGGCGAAGGGTGCCCCCGAGCGTCTCCTCGACCGCTGCACCCGTATCATCATCGACGACGAGCCGGTAGATCTGACGCCGAAGCTACGCGAGCGGGTTCTGGACAAGAACCGGCAGCTGGCGGGGCGGGCGCTCCGCGTGATCGCGGCTGCGTATCGTGACCCGGGCGAGCTCGAAGAGCTCGGCGACGAAGACGTGGCCGAACTGACCTTCGTGGGGCTGTGGGGGATGATCGATCCGCCTCGCGAGGATGCGGTGCAGGCGATCTCAGACGCAAAACAGGCTGGAATCCACGTCGTTATGGTGACCGGCGATCACGCGATCACCGCCGGCGCGATTGCCCGAGAGGCGGGTATTGCAGACCAGCGCGATGAGGCGGTGACCGGTCAAGACGTGGAGGCGATGAGCGACTCCGAACTGGTGGAGCACGCCTTTGGCCCGGGGGTGTTTGCCCGCGTCTTGCCGTCACACAAGCTCCGCATCCTGAACGCGCTCAAGGAGCACGGCGAGGTCGTTGCGATGACCGGGGACGGGGTGAACGACGCCCCTGCGCTCAAGGGTGCGGACATCGGCGTGGCGATGGGCGTCGCCGGGACGGAGGTCGCGAGAAACGCCTCCGACATGACCCTCGCGGACGACAACTTCGCCTCGATCGTGAGCGCGGTGGAAGAGGGCAGGGTGATCTTCAACAACCTGCGCCGCGTCATCTTCTACCTTCTCACGACGAACCTGGGCGAGGTGATTGCGCTCGTAGTCTCGCTCATCGTTGGTTTGCCCCTCCCGCTCACGGCCGTTATGATCCTCTGGATCAACCTCGTCACTGACGGTGTGTCCACCGTTCCCCTCGGCCTCGAACCGAATACGCGCGATGTGCTGAGCGAACGGCCGCGGAGGCCGGGGAGCCCGATCATCGACGCTCCCATGCTCCGGCGGATCGCGATTCTGGCAGTTGTCATCGCCGCGGGGACGCTCCTCGCGTTCTGGAGCGAACTGGAGGCAACCGGGATCGCACGAGCGCAGACCATGGCCTTCACCACCCTTGCGGCGTTCCAGTGGTTCAAGGCGTACAGTGCCCGTTCGCGACGTC
>CAYTGY010000017.1:0-25639 GCA_964437265.1 uncultured Spirochaetaceae bacterium
CAAGAAGATCGGTGAGATCTGCGACAAGAAACCGCCGCCGCGGGTCCAGTTCTCACAGGACCACTTCGCCTATTGTCATCTGCCGCCGGAAGAGATGGGCGCCGATAGTGCCCAGATGCAGGCGTCGGAGCTACACCGATCCAACGAAGAGTAGCGCGCCCACACCGACGATTGCAACGGAGGCGACCACTTCCAGGACCATCGAAACACGGTGGCCGGCATCGGTGTGCAGACGCTCCAACAGCTGTGCTCGTCCCATGATGACCGCCCCTGCGATCACGCTCATCGTGAGGAATCCACCGAGCGATACTGCGGCAACGAGCAGGACGGAAAACGCCAGGATATTGTTGACCACCCCGTAGACGAGCAAAACGGTACTCACCGGGCAGGGGACCAGCCCTACGGAGACGGCAAGCAGCCACGGGGGCCGCCGGCGAACCTGTTCTTGGGCCGCGCTCTGCGTGGAGGCCGTCTTGTCATGATGCTCGTGGGCGTGGTGTCTCAGGTGCGAAACCAGGTGGACCACGCCGAAGGCGACGATCAACCCGTAACTGATCAGCTGCAACAGCCGCGGACCCTCGGTCCGAAAGGCGGGCAGTAGTGACCGCAGCACCAGGTACCCGAGCGCCACGAGCACCAACGCGGAGAGACTGTCGATAATGTTCACCACGCCACTGTACAGCAACCCGTCGCGCAGGCGTGCCGTTCGTGCGGAGAAGTAGGAGATGGCAAATACCTTGCCGTGCCCCGGACCGGCGATATGGACGACGCCAAACAGCACCGCGAGCAGGAGTGCAGGGACCGCGGCGCGCCAATCTCCGGAGATGACCCGGCGGCTCAAGCTCGCGATCTCACCCTGAAGCGATCGCGACCAGTTTCGGAGGAACGCCGGCACGCGTTCGGTGTAGATCGTCGAGTTGCGCTCTTCCTGCCGGCGCTGGAGTGGATTCTGAGCGACCGCCTGCCCGGCAACGAGGAGCACAAGGACAACGAGTACGGCCAATCTGGACCTGCTCATTCCCGTTCCACTCTGATCGCGGGCACCGAGACGGTCCCGTAGCCTGCCGTGGTCAAGCGGACCGTCTCGTTAAGGACATGAAGAACGTGTTGATCATGGACGTAGCGCGAACGGGCCGGCGTTGTCTGAAAGTCGATGTAGTAGCTCCCGTCAAAAGACATGATCACCAGATCAGCGATTCGTCGCCAGGGAACCTGAATCGGCACGGTGAACTCGAAGCGCATGCGACCACGATCTATCGACGCGTCAAACGCCTGCGCTCCGCCAATGTCCAGTTGCTCGCTACCCCGGTAGGAGAGCAGGAAGTAGTCGATCTGGGCCAGGTGTGAGAACGACTCCTGTTGCAGCCGCTGCACTTCGTCCGGTGATAGCTCACCGTTGAGGTTCGTGTCAAACATAAAGATCATCTCGGAGCTGTTGAAGTCGTCAAACACCCAGGTCACCGCTGCGGCGTGCACGCCGGAATCATCCAAGAGCAGATCAACCGTGGTGTCGATCCAGAGATGCGGATGCGCAGACGCATCTCCGGAGACCCAGAGCAGAGCGACAAGGAGCGCTAATCGGCGAACGGTCATGTATGAAGCCTAATGCAGCGCCTCACGCCGTGCAATAGCCGCGCGGCGGTTGACAAGCAGCCTCGGTGTGTAGATATTACAACGTAATACAAACGCTGGAGGTTTCCATGGCCGGGCGCAAAGAAGAGATTATCACCTTCAAGGTGGACGAGCACCTCGCCCGCGCGATGGCCGGCGTGGAGAACCGCTCGGCGTTTATTCGTAACGCGATACTCGCCGCCCTGGGCAACACGTGCCCGCTTTGCGCGGGTACGGGGATCCTGAACGTTTCCCAGCAACGCCACTGGGAGGAGTTCGCCCAGCATCACCATGTGGAGCAATGTCACAGCTGCAGCGAGGTCCACCTCGTCTGTGACCATGAAGCGATTGGCGCAGGTGCGTCAAAGGAGTGAACTATGATACGACGAGTTTTTCTGTTGCTTGTGGCGGTCCTGATGCCGGCCTCCGGAGTGTGGGCGCGCGGCGCAGGCGAAGCGGCCGAACACGACCACGAGGAGCACCACGACCACGAGCACGCCGACTGGCTGCCGGAGATCGAGCCGGTTGATCTTTCCGACGGCGAGCTTCTGGCCGTGGTTGCCACCACGAGCATCCTTGGTGACGTGGTGCGCGCTGTGGTTGGGGAGGCGGCAAACGTAACCGTCCTCATGGAGCGTGGCCGGAATCCGCACAGTTATGAGCCGACGCCGAGCGCGTTGCGCACCGTGGAGCGGGCTCACCTCGTCTTCACGAACGGACTCGGGCTGGAGGAGAATCTTCTGGACGACGTCGAGTCGATCGCCACCGGCTATGTGGTTCCGGCATCGGCGGGAATTGAGCCGCTGGAGGCGGAACACGAGGACGAGGAAGACCATCACCATGAAGCCGGCGACCCGCATGTTTGGATGGATCCGACTAACGCGATTGTATGGGTGCGGAACATCATCCACGCGTTGCGTGAGGCGGATCCTGCGAACGCGGAAACCTACGAGGCAAACGGGGAGGCGTACATCCACGAGCTCGAAGAGATCGATGCGTGGATCAGGGAGCAGGTTGCCTCCATCCCGGCAGCGCGACGGAAGCTCGTTGTGGATCACAAGCTCTTTGGCTACTTTGCCGCGCAGTACGACTTCCGGACAATCGGTGCGGTGGTTCCGGCCACTACAGACACCGCTGAGCCGTCGGCACGCGACATCGCTCGCCTGGTGGAGACGATTCGGGATGAGGAGGTACACGCCATCTTCGTCGGCCGCACCGCAAGTCGTTCGCTCGAGCAACTCGCCCGCACCGTTGCCGACGAGGTGGGCCGCGATGTAGTGATCATCCACACGCTCACCGGATCACTCGCGCCGGCGGGTGAACCGGGGGACACCTACCTGGGCTTTCTGCGGTACAATGTGCGGCAGATCATGACGGGAGTGTCGCGGTAAGATGCACGACGGGCACGGTCATCAATCGCTTCTCTACGGCGGGCAGTGCCGCTTGCCGCCTGATCGCGACCAACCGGCGCTTCGCGTTGACGGTGTGAGCTTCCGCTACCCGGGGGCCGACGCAGACGCGCTCACGGATATTACCGTTCGTGTTGAGTCCGGCGAGCGCGTTGCTCTGGTGGGACCGAACGGGTCCGGCAAGTCGACCCTCCTGAAGCTGATTGTGGGTCTTGAGCGCGCACAGCATGGAACGATCAGCGTCTTCGGCCACGAGGCTGCAAGCTGCCGCCACCGGGTGGCGATCGTACCTCAGCGCACAAGCGTTGACTGGCAGTTCCCGGTGACCGTGCGCCAGGTCGTGCTGATGGGCAGATACGTTCACCTGGGCTGGCTGCGCAGGCCGCGCACGGCGGACCACGAGGCGGTAGACGCCGCGCTGGAGACAATGAAAATTGCCCCACTCGCCGAGCGTCAGGTGGGTGAGCTCTCCGGCGGTCAGCAGCAGCGGATGATGCTCGCGCGAACAATCGCCCATGACGCGGATCTGCTGCTGCTGGACGAGCCGCTGAATCACGTTGACCTGACCACCCAGGAGCTGATCTTCCATGCGTTGGAGGAGCTCACCGAGCGAGGCAAGGCGGTCATTGTCAGCACCCACGACCTAGGCATCCTGGATGTGCACTTCAGCCGGGCGCTCTTTCTGGACGGCACGCTCATCGGCGACGGGCCGGTGGAGCATGTGCTCACCGCCGAAAACATCGCCCGCGCCTATGGCTTTGAGTTCCATGGGCGTCCGGAGGACAGACGATGGTCCACTGGCTGATAGAGCCGCTCTCCTACGGGTTTGTGGTGCGGGGTCTGGTTGCGGGAGTGCTCGCCGGCCTTGCGTGCGCCGGCTTGAGCGCGTTTGTTGTGTGGCGCGGCATGGCGTTCGCCGGCGACGCGCTCGCACACTCAATTCTTCCCGGCATTGTGCTGGCCTATGTCGCCGGGTTCAGCTTCTTCCTTGGCGCCATAGGGGCGGCGCTGGTGGCCGTAGTCGGTATTGGGCTGATCTCGCGGCACGCGCGACTACGGGAGGACACGGCGATCGGCGTGATGTTCGTGGGGCTCTTTGCGTTCGGCATTCTGCTTCTGAGCAAAGTAGCGACCTTTCAGGATCTCTCCCACGTGCTCTTTGGCAACATTCTGGGCGTCAGCCGGACCGATGTGTGGGCAATTGTGGCGGTGGTCGCGGTAGTGCTCGCGGCGGTGGCGCTCTTCTACAAGGAGCTCCTGGTCACGAGCTTTGATCCGACGCACGCGGTTGCGATTGGTCTTGCCCCGGGTCTCCTGCGCTACGGCCTCCTCACCATGATTGCGCTCACCACGGTGGTGGGTGTGCAGACGGTGGGCGTGGTCCTGGTCCTGGCGCTGCTGGTGACGCCGGCCGCCGCGGCCTCCCTCCTGTCGCGTCGGATGAGTCGGATCATGACCCTGTCCACGGTGTTCGCGGTGGTGAGCACCCTCGTGGGCTTCTACGGCAGCTACTATCTGGACGTCGCCTCCGGCCCCGCCATCGTGCTGGCGCTGACGGTGTTCTTTGTGGTGGCGTGGGCGGTGGGCCGCGCCGCAGGTGCACATCGTACCCGGAAGGCCGGAGTCCGACGCGGCGTGCGCCGGTAGGTGGGGCAGCTACACGTCCGGCGCACCACCAATCCGCAACGTTCCCGGGTTGCGCTTGGAGTCAGGTATTCCTATGATTGACCATGCCCGACGACTACCTGAAATCCGTTCGCTTCGAGCGACCTCACCGGATTCCGATGACCTTCCATGTCAACGCGGCATGTTGGCAGCACTATCCCCAGAGTCGTCTCTGGGACCTAATGGACTCGCATCCGCTGCTCCTCCCGGGCTTCGTCCGTCCCTTCTCCCCCGTAGCTCGGAGGAACACGCCCTACACTGACGACTGGGGCTGCGTCTGGGAGACTGGTAGGCGTTCGCCTCGTACCGGGCGCCGGACCCCGAGCGGTGCACGGGGATTGGGCCGATCGTTTGCGGCGGCGCGGGTCGAAGGCCGAACGACCCACGGCGGCCTGCGTCATGGCCAGACCTTCCCGCAACTCGCCGACATCAGAGGGTACGAGAACCTCCTCTACGACTGGATAGCCGAACGGTTTGCCGGACGTCTCTGCGTGGAGCTGGATATCGATCGGCAGTCGATCACACGGTTCGGTACGCCGGAGCAGATCGATGCCCTGATCCGCGAAGGCGGCGCTGATGGATGCGATGGAGCGGTACCCGGGGTACTACCGCAATAGCCACGCATAGGCGGGAACCACATGGATGATTCTGCCTGTCTTGCTGTCTTTGATCTCTTCCTCTTCGTATGCTGTGATTAGCCATGATTCCTGAAGCTGCAATTCGTTCATCGCGTCAACAAGAGCTCCCGTTTCCCGTTCTCTCGTCTTCTCCTGGTTTCCCAGTTCCCAGCAAACCTGAATCAGACGTATGTCAGAGTCAGAACCAACGGCAAAGTCGACCTCGCCACCCCGAGCGGTTCGATAATAGAAGACGCTTTCCATGGCACGTCTGAGCTTTACAAAGACCATGTTTTCCAATGCAAACCCTCTGTTATCACGGCCGGGTCGGATTGTTCGCGTCTGAGGAAATCAAGGCGATCATCGGAAAAATCGATGGAACAGATGCGTTCTGTTGGTACCCCTTCATTCAGGAGTACTTCCATCTTCTCATGCTGCCATGTGGATTTCCCGCTTCTTCTGATTCCGATGATAACCGTTGCGGAGAAATCCTGTTCAATAGGCCGGAGGAGCATGCGCCCCTCCGGAAATTGATGTTACTCCCCCGTCACCTTGTCCAGGATGCGGAGGTACCACTCATAGGAACTGCCGTTGTGCATAACGCCCCCTGCAAAGACGTTCAGATCGTCGGTGAAAACAGTTTCGGGGTATTCATCAGCTTCGGTGGTGGCAAGGTTCTCGTAGACAACTCCCCCGGTGCCGAAGAATGAATCCAGTTCTCCGTGGGTAAGGGACCGCTTTTCTATGTACCAGTCGGGGTCACCCATCGATCCGTAGCCCCTGCAGGAGACCAGGTACATGGAGTCATCGTCCAGGGTCAGGGGGTTCCCGAATAGGGGATTGTGGTTTCCCCCGGGATCCACCGGGCGGTAATCGCTGCCGCCGCCGAAGGCCGTGCTGAATGATCCGTCGGCTGTCGAAATCTTGTACAGATACATTGACGAATTCATTTCATCATAGAATCCACTAAGTACCGCAGCGTACAGGAAGCCGTCCCTGATCCGCATGCCGGCAACAACCCTGCCCGCAGGCAGAGTGAGCCTTCCGGCTGTTCCGAAGGCGGTGTCGAGAACCCCTGTGCCCTTGTCAAACTTATCGATGATCGCTGAGGCGGTTGAGCCGCCGTCATTGTTCATCGTCCCAGCGGCGAAAACGTGGGTACTGTCGACTGCGACTGCTTGGTAGAAATCGCCGTAGGAAGTCACAATATCTTCCTGGTAGTAACCGCTACTGTTAAAAGCGGTGTCAGGATTGAGGTCGGTGAGGGACCGTTTCTCTATACGGATTTGATCGCTGCTGCTTACCGAACCGGCTAGGTAGAGATAGTCCTCGTCAGCGGCAATGTCCATTATTCTGTCAGAAAGGCCTGAAGGATTGTTTTTCTTACCCATGTATGAAGCCCCGGTGGTCTTGTTGTAAACCTGGGTCCGCCACTGCTGGTTGCTCTCAGAGCTATCATAACCGCTGACAAACAGGTAATCACCGATTATCAGCATGGACACAGGTTCGTCGTTTCCAGCCAGTCCATCCTCTATGACCCCGTCCGTACCGAAATCTGCCACCAACTCGCCGGTGTCCAGGCGGCGCTTCTCTATTCGCCAGTTTTGGACACTGCCGCCGAGTTCGGACCCTGCCAGGTACACATAAGGACCCTCTGCGGCCACGGCTTTCAGGTAGTCACTGTCGTCCGAGACATCATTCTCAATCACACTCACCCGGGTCCCCTGCTGCAGCGATGTGTAGGCGGCCTTGTTGCCGGCTTCGTCCTGCACCACCACGGTGAAGTAGTAGGCGGTGGTTTGGGCCAGCCCCGTTGCGGTGGCTGAGGTGATGCCGGTCGCGTAGCCGCTGCCCACGGCGGTGCCGTTGGTTTCAGCGTCCGCAGCGGTAGAGATGTTGTCTTCAGTTGAGTAGTACAGGCGGTATTCCAGGTCCCCTGCCGCGGTAACCTCGTCGGAGGCCGCGGTCCATTCCATCATGACCGCTTCCAAACCTACCGAACGTACGCTCACAGATCCGGGAGCCGGTGCCGTTGTGTCATCCGACGGGTCAGGGTCAGCCGGGTCAGGATCCTCGGCGGCAACCGTCACCGTCACGGTATACACCGCGGTGGTCTCAGCGTCCTCCGCGGTGACGGTGAAGGCCACCGGGCTGGTGTAGTCCGCGGCCACCGCCGGGTCCGGGCTGATGACTGCCCCCACCGATGCCGCGGCGGTGGCTGCCAGGGCCGTTATGTCGGTGCCAAAGGGAACCGTTGCGGCGATGGCCGTGCCGTCTATTGTCGCCGTCACATCCTCCAGAAGGGCGTCATTGCTCTCCGCCGAAAAGCTGAAGCTGCTTATTGCTGCTTCAGTGCTCAGCGCGTCGGGACAGCCGGTAAAGAGGGCCGCGGTTAAGATCATTGCCAGCGCCAGTATGGCGCCAAGAATCGTTGTGTTCTTTCTGGTTCTCATACACTTGTCTCCTCTACTGGTAGATGAAGGCTGTGCCGACGTCGGTTAAATCCGGTTCCGGGGTGGTGTCGTCCCAGCCCGGGGCGCCTATGCAGATGGTGCTTGCGTCAGGGCTGATGGCGAGGCTCATACCGAACCACGAGTCTGCGCCCATGAGCGTCATCTGGGTGAAATAGTGAGGAACCGCCGCGGTATAGCTTCCTTCATCAAGGACATAGAGGTAGAAAGCCCCCTCAGCTGAGTCATCTGAATCGCGGTACGGTGCCCCGGCGACGAGGTACCCGCCGGAACCGGATAGGGCAACGGAGTGTCCGAAGTTATCTCCGGAAAGGCCGTTATAGGCGGTGATCAGCTGGTCTTCCGAGGCATCCGCCCAGGTTCCCAGGGAACGGTAAACGAAGACCGCCCCATTGTTGTTGTAGCCTCTGCCTCCCGCTGCTATGATGCTTCCGTCACCGGTCATGGAAATATCCCAGCCTAGATATGTACTACCGATTTCAGTTTCGGTGGTCAGGACGGCCGTTTCGTTCACTTCGGTGGGTATTGGGTAGTCATCGTCCCAGCCGCCGGCGGGTTCGGTGAACACGAAAACCGCGCCGCTGTTGCCTATTATACGCGCATATTCAGGTGCTCCTGCGGCTACAATAGAACCGTCGGCGGAAATCTCGATAGATTCACCAAGATTCGAACCATCGTAGCCGGCAGCCGCGGACATGCGCAGCCGGGCTGCCTCTTCATGTACCGGCTCGGTATCCCAGTCGCCGGCTGGGCGGAGAAATACATACGCCGAGCCTTCATCCAACCCATTGCCATTCGCCGCTAATGCGCCGGCGGCGATTACCGACCCGTCTGTGTTCACCGCTACGGATGTCCCGAAAAAGTCATTGTTAGCCCGGTCAGCGGGGTTAAGGCGGGTGGTTTCAGAGCTCATGTCGTTCCAGGAGGAACCGCTCCGCACGAACAGGTAGACTAGCCCGGAACTGCTGAACCCCGCGGCCTCGTCCAAATACGCTCCGACAGCGATAACCGAGCCGTCCCGGGAGATGGCTACAGAGTTTCCCATATTATCACCGGCATTTACGGCGAGGGAACCATTCAGGGTTGCTGCCTCTGTCCAGGTGCCGCCTGATTCCTCGAATACTACCGCGCATCCATCGTTAGAGGGTCCAAACTGCGGTACGCCGATGACAAGCACGGTGCCGTCCTCGGAAAACGCAATCTGGCCGTTCGGATCACCTACTGTTATCATGCCGCCCAGGTAGTCGGAGTTTTCCCGTGTGGCAAGTTCAAGCTGCTGTAGGGGAGTCGAACTGAAGTCATTCTCAGCCTCCTGAAATTCCTCCACCGTAACTGTTACCAGGTAGGCGGTAGAGTGAACTCCGTCCTCAGCGGTAACGGTGTACATTACAGGGCTGGAAAAGTCCCCCGCTGTTCCACTTGCCGGATTGACCGTAGCTCCGGCGGATATGGCGATGGTGGGAATGAGGGCGGTTACGTCCGTACCGTAGGGTACGGAGGCGGATATAGCCGTGCCGTCTATATCCGCTGTAACGTCCGCCGAAAGGGCTGCGTTGTCCGCGGCGGCAAAGTCGAAGGAGCTCATGGCCGCCTCATCTGAAGCATCCGCCGGCGCTATGGTCACCGTCACGGTATACACCGCGGTGGTCTCAGCGTCCTCCGCGGTGACGGTGAAGGCCACCGGGCTGGTGTAGTCCGCGGCCACCGCCGGGTCCGGGCTGATGACTGCCCCCACCGATGCCGCGGCGGTGGCTGCCAGGGCCGTTACGTTGGTGCCATAGGGGACCGTTGCCGCGATAGCCGTGTCCGTTATGGTCGCCGTCACATCCGCAGACAGGGCCTCATTGCCCGCCGCCGGGAAGATGAAACTGCTCATGCCGGCGAGATCACTCGCCGGATCAGCGCAGCCAAAGAGGAATAGTGTGGAGACAAGCACCGGTATTAGAACCAACAGGTGCATGCTCTTGTCATTCCCAAAACGACTCCCCCAGCCACTCTCACGCTTCTGCATCATCCACCTCCAAGTGGTTTGACTATACCCTTGCCCTCAGGCAGCAAAACTGTACTAAGGTGCAAGCGGGTCGCCTTTTTTTGCCTTTTTCAGCAGGAGGGGAAAGGCGACCGATTCCGCTTCCTGCTCCGGGAACACGTGGTAGCTCTTCAATACGTTGAAGAGCTCAATCCTGTTTTTCACGTTTGTTTTCGCGTAGATACTCGCCAAGTAGTACTTTGCCGTCCGAACGGATACGCCCATCTCCGCGGCAATCTGATCCGTCTTGGGCCCTTCCACAACCAGCCGGGTAACCTTCGCCGTTTTCTCAGACAGCACCGCGTAGCCGATGCCGCTTATCCAGATGATGCTGAACAGCGGCAGGATGAAGATCAGTATGAGCCGGGCCTGTTTCCGTTCCCGGCGGCTGTTGGTGTTTCCGTACCAACGCAGCAGGAAGAAGTACAGACGGTTTGCCGGGCCCCGTAGGTCAACGGCGAGCACATAGATTGCTTCGATCAGCGAAAGCGTACATACCGCGGCCGCGATGAAGGTCAGGTAATTGATGGTGCACTCCCGTTGAAATAGAGATTCAATGAGGAAGGAAGCAAGACCCATGCCTAACTCGTCGTGGCGCGATGAACCTGATAAGTGCTTTTAATAGAGGGGATTAGCGTCACGGGGGAGTTGAACTACCGCTCAGGCCGGCGCCATTCTTCGCCCTGTGAGAAAGACCGTTCGCGTTGCGCGAAAAGTGTGGTACCATCGCGCGTAAGGAAGCCCATCGCATGTCTGACATTTCCGTTGTGTGCATAGACGATGAGCGGTCCATGATGATCCCGTTGATATCCTCGTTGCCGACTACCGGATGCCCGGGCTCTGGAGAAGCCGCTGGATCTGAAGGTCCTCCGGGCTGAGCTGGATGCCGCGGCCCGAATTTTCAGGCGTCGGTAGAGCCCTCGGGCAGTCTTCCAGGCGGCGGACATCGGCCGACGCTGCTCTCGTACCCCGTTGCGCAGCAAGCGATCGACTTGTCTTCCATCACTGATGCGGTATATACTTCGATAGATACCACGATGGAGGTCTCCCGAATGGAGAATGGACACCGCGAAGCTTTTCGTCAACGGTAGAAGCCAAGCTGTGTGTCTGCCGAAGCAATACGCGTTCTCCGGCGACTTCATGGCCGGCGAGCGTGTGCAAGAAGAGGCCGAATCCAGAGAGCCCATAGATTGACATCTATGCTGGACACCACCGTGTGCATCGACGTGATCCGCAAGAGATCACGCTTGCTCGTTGAGCGCATCCGTCGACGATCGGTAGATGAGATCGCGATCTCAGTGATCGCGCTTTCCGAGCTCCAGCACGGCATCGCGAAAAGCAACAACCTGGAGAAGAACCGTGTTGCGATGCTCGAGTTCCTTGTGCCGTTCGCCGTTCTTGCATTCGACGACATTGCCGCACGAGCGTACGAAGAGGGCCGCGCCGGCCTCGAGGTGCAGGGCACGCCGATCGGACCGATGGACATGTTGATCGCGGCACACGCGCTGTCGCGTCACCTGACACTTGCTACGAACAACGTAGATGAGTTCAGCCGGATCCCACGTTTGTTGATCGAGAACTGGATTGCTCCGTAGTTGTGCGTGAGGCGTTGCAGGCACTTCGGCCGCTCCGCCCGCCGATCACTGAAGTGATCCTTGTAGCGCCGCAGCACCTCATTGATCACCGTCTGATACTGTCCGCCCTGCTCTTTGAACCACTCAACGATATCGGCGTCCAGTCGAATAGTCACTGGCTGCTTCTTCCGCACGAGTTCGTCAGGGGGCGGCAAGGCTTCCTCGATGACCGGCGCAACGTAGTCGACTACGCGTCGCGGTTCACCACGGTGGGGCAAGGGTCAGTGACCGGCGGATGATCGACGCCGAACGAGCTGGGCGTCTATGGCGACCTTGGGCTCTTCCAGGGGTTCCTGACGGACAAGGCGCAGAAGCATCTTCGCGCTCCGGGAACCCATCTCCATGAGCGGGTAGTAGAAGGTGGAGAGGGGAGTCGGCCAGAAGGAAGCAAAGTCCCGGTCGTCAAAGCCGATGACCTTCACCTGTTCGGGCACCGTGCGCCCTGCATTGAGGCACGCCTGGACGGTGCCCGCGGCGATGTAGTCATTCGCACCGAATATGCCGTCCACGCGGGGCATCCGCTGCAGCAGCCGGGTCGCCGCATCGTAGCCTCCTTGGAAGGTGAAGTTTCCGCCTTCCACCTGGAAGTCAATCCCGCGTTCGTTCAGGTAGCCGGCGAACCCACGCAAGCGCTCGGTGCTGGCCAGGCGGCGCGCCGGGCCGGTGACCATGGCCGGTTGCGCTACGCCCGCCGAGAGGAGACGCGCTGCGGCGTCTCGACCGCCCTGGAAGTTGTTGAGCAGGATGGACGGCGTGGAGGGGCCGAAGTCGCAGTTAATTGTCAGGGCCGGAACTCTTAATGGGGCGAGCATGCCGGTAGGGTGGGTGATGGAAACCGAATAGGCCAGGATGACGCCGTCCATTTCCCGGCGCATAAGAAACTCGAGCGCCTCTGACACGCTGCCGCCAAACTCAGCCCCGGAGACGATCAGGGTGTGATACCCCTCCGGGCGCAAGACGCTCTCCACTCCACGGGCAATCTCCGCACTGAAGGTCTCAGTGATGTCTGAGGCGAAGAAGCCCACAATCTCGCTTCGTCGGGATTTGAGGGCCCTGGCATTCGAGTTGGGCACGAACTTCAGCTTCCTGATTGCCGCGAGCACCCGTTCCCGGGTCTTTTGGCTGATCGGGCGATTCCCTGAGAGAACATGACTTACGGTTGACGGCGAGACCCCTGCCTCTCGCGCCACATCAGTGATTTTTGACATACTTGCTCAGCATGGACGCTTCCGTACAGCATAGCGAAGCTCTTGAGGAATGTCAAAACGATTTGATTTTTCCTTGACAGTCCGGGAATCGTGCTCCTACAATGGCAGCTGTAATCAAAACGATTTGATTACAGCTGCCGACATCGGCTGAAGGAGGATGCAATGAAGTATCGTGGTTTTGTAGTAACCGCTCTGCTGCTCTTCGCAGTGGGAGCCGTCTTCGGCACCGGACAAGGTGAGCCCGCCGGCGAGGAAGAGACGGTGACGCTGGACTTTGTCTGGTTTACCGACGGCAACGAAGACGAAGTGCTCAGGGAGATCATCGCCGACTATCAGGAGATGAAACCCAAGGCCGAGTTCAACCTGATCGAAGTTCCCTATAACGACCTAAACAACAAGATCAAGACAATGGTCGCCGGTGGCGACGCTCCCGATCTCGCCCGCGTGACTAACACCGGCGAGCTCGCATCATCACTGCTGGATCTCACGCCCTACTTGGGAGAAGGCTTTCTGGACGACTTCATCCCATCCACCCACGCCTACGTGCAGATCGACGGCCGGCTGGTGGGTAGTCCGGTGGACGTGACCGCCAACGGCACCATCTACAACAAGACCTATTTTGAGCAAGCCGGTGTGGAAGTCCCCACGGATCCAGATAATCTGTGGACGTGGGCGGAATGGGCCGACGCTTTGGAGACGGTGGTGGCAAACTCCGACGCTCGGTACGGGCTTGCCTATGACTTCTCTCCTCACCGCTGGTCCACGCTCCTCTACCAGGCCGGGGGGCAGTTCTTCAACCTTGAGGGTACTGAGATGAAGATTAACAGTCCGGAGGCAGCTCGTGCGGTCGAGTTCTTCGTTGAGCTTCACGAACGGGAGATTATTCCCGACTCGATCTGGCTTGGCGGTGAGAACCCCAACACACTCTTCCGGTCGGGATTGACCGCAATGCACTTTGCCGGCAACTGGATGCTTGCCAATTACCGCGAGAACATTACCGACTTCGAGTGGGGAGTGGCCTACATGCCGTATGAGGAACGGCGTTCGTCGGTGGTGGGCGGGAAGTTCATCTCCAGCTTCAGAGATGCCGAGCATCCCGACGAGGCGGCGGAGTTTATTGAATACTTCGCCTCCCAGGACGTCAACGCGAAGTTCTGCTCGGAGTCGCTTTTCCTCAGCGCGCGAAAGGACAACGCAAATCTGGAGTACGAGTTTGGCTCAGAGATGTTCGCCATCTTCAGCAACGAGCTCGCTGTGTCGCCCCCAGCCGCTGGTTCCGACTGGGCCCACAACAAGATCATGGGACCGATCTACGGCGACATCAGAGACTACGTCGTAGAGGCAATTCAGGGCAGGAAGACGCCTGAAGAGGCCGTCGCTGCGATCGAAGAGCTTGGCAATGAGGTTCTTGCTGATCTCGACTAGGCGGTAAGAGGTCGGTCCCGGCGATGCGCCGGGACCGACGCATGATACCCAAGCGGGAGGCGAGTTGGACCATAGGCTGAGGATCAAGCTGGCACCGTATCTGTTTCTGCTGCCGAACCTCCTAATATTCGGCGTCTTCATCATTGTTCCTGCCCTCTCCGGATTCTACTACTCCCTGACCGAGTGGGATGTCATCTCTGACGCGGAGTTCGTGGGGCTTCAGAACTTCGCACGGATTCTGAGTAACTCCCGGTTCTGGGAGACTACCGGCCGGACCTTCGTTTACGTGTTCACCGTAGTGCCGATGACCGTTGTAACCAGCATGGCGACCGCCCTGCTGCTGAACGGAGAGATCAAAGCGAAGGGGATACTGCGGGCATCGTTCTACGTCCCCACCATGCTTTCTTTCATCGTCATCGGCGTCTCCTGGCGTTGGATCCTGGGGAACAACTTCGGTATTCTCAACTACCTCCTGGAATCGATTGGTCTCCAACCGGTCGATTGGCTGACGCAGACACTCAGCGCCACCACCATGGTGATACTGGCGAGCATCTGGGCCCGGACCGGATACTTCATGGTCATCTTCCTGGCCGGGCTTCAGGGGATACCGGCGATGTACTACGAGGCAGCAGTAATCGACGGCGCCCGGCGGGGCCAGGAGTTCCGCTTTATTACGCTGCCGCTGCTGACACCTACTACGCTCGTTGTTGTGGTCCTGGACACGATTCAGGCGTTCAAGATGTTCGGCCTCATCAAGGTGATGACCGAGGGTGGGCCCGGGCGGGATACTACCTATCTGGTGCAGGGTATCTACGAGGAAGCGTTCCAGCGTAGCCGCATGGGTTCGGCCGCCGCGATGTCGGTTGTTCTCTTCTTCATCTTGGCCGTACTGACGCTCATCCAGTTTCGAGCAACCCGAAGAAGCCAGAGCGCCTATGAGTGATCCGACGGCTCTGCATAAGCGCTCGGCACATCTCTGGATCAAGAGCATCGTCGCGCTCATGGCAGCTGTGCTCTTCTTGCTCCCGATCATCTGGATCTTGATCTCATCGTTCAAGTCCAGCCAGGAATTGTTCTCGTGGCCGCCAACGGTTCTTCCGGTCAACGCAACCCTTCAGAACTATGTTGCGGCGTTCCAGAAGGGGAATTTCGCCCGCTATTTCAGAAACTCCTTCGTAGTCGCCGGGACCGCCACGGTGATCACATTGACAATCAACTCCATGGCCGGATTCGCGTTGGCAAAATACCGCTTCCCGGGCAACCGGTTCATCTTTATCATGTTCATTGCGACCCTGATGATCCCCCTCGAGGTCATCATGGTACCGATCTTCATCGTACTGCGCAGCGTAGGGCTCTACAACACGCTCTGGGGGATCATCATCCCACCGGCGGCAACGCCAACGGGAGTGTTTCTTGTGCGGCAGTACATGCTTACCGTGCCGACGGAACTGATGGAGTCCGCACGAATAGACGGCGCCTCCGAGTGGCGGATTTTCTCGCGGATCATGCTGCCACTGGCCAAGCCGGTCCTGGTCGCGCTCACCATCTTCAGCGTGATGTGGCGCTGGAACGACTTTATCTGGCCGTTTGTGGTGATCAGCACTGAGACCAAGTACACAATCCAGATCGCAATCGCCAACTTCGTTGGACAGTTCTCGGTTGACTGGAACAGCCTTCTTGCAATGAACATCGTCGCGATGATTCCTGTCCTGGCGGTTTTCCTCTTCTTCCAGCGTTACTTTGTCCAGGGGATCTCCATGACAGGCCTCAAGTAGGAGCTATGGATATTTCCAGTCGATTACGCGCCAATCCGCTCCGTGCTGCCGACGACTGCCTCATGTGTTTTCGGGCCGGTGTGGTCACCATGGGGATCCACGTGTTCTCATCCCGCGCGTACCGCCTGGACTACCGGGTCAACGGGGCCCACGAACCCGAACCCGCGGACGAGACAATCCACGAGCGCGCCCTGTTCCAAGAACACACCGCAGTAGAACCGGTGGCGGCGAGCGAGTCGGAGCGAGTGTTTCGGGTGGGAACCGAGGCGACGGTGACGGTTGACCAGGCGCGCGCGAATGTCTCGATCCACCTGAATGAACGTCGGGCGTATGGCGGGGTCATTGGGACGGCGGACACGGTGCTCGCCCGGGAGCAGCTGATTCTCCGCAAAAGCGGAGTCTGTATGTACAGAATGCCGCTTGCCCCCGGGACTCGCTTCTACGGGATGGGTGAGAAGAGCGGCCCACTTGATCGGCGCGGCAGACGATTGAAGATGTTCAACCGTGACGCTCTTGCTTACGACGGGGCGATCTCCGATCCTCTCTACAAGTCAATCCCGATTCTGATCAAGGACGAGCTTCCCGAGGGCGTGGTTACGGCGATCTTTGTTCCGCGGGGACTGATTGAGGTGGATCTGGGGGTGGAGAGTACCAACTTCTACTCCCTCTCCTTTGACCGAGGATCGTTCTCAGTGTACGTACTGATTGAGGAGGAGTACGCGTCACTGATGGACGCGATCACGCGGCTTGTCGGCCGGCCCACATTGCCCCCGCTGTTCACCTTTGGGTACTTCGGTTCCTCCATGAACTACGTGGAAGATGATGACGCGGAGGAGCGGGTGGACCTGTTCCTGGAGGCGATCGAGGAAAAGCAAATCCCCTGCGAAGGGATCTACCTCTCTTCCGGCTACGTCAAGGCGGAGAACAAAAAGAGGTATACCTTTGTCTGGAATCGGCGGCGCTTCCCCAATCCTGAAGCATTCCTCGGAAGGATTCGCGCAAAGCGGCTGGAGGTCTGCGCCAATATCAAGCCGGGATTCCTGGTCACCCATCCATGGTACACCAAGCTCAAGGCCAAGGGCTACTTCGTTCCGAAAGCGGACGGGGAGGCGGCGGTTACCTATTACTGGGGAAGCGACGCATCCCTCTTCGACTGCACCAACCCGGAGGCTCGCTCCTGGTGGAAGGAACGCTTGCGGGAGATCAGTAGTGCCGGCGTTACCGGTATCTGGAACGACAATAACGAGTACGAGATTGAGGGAATCGCGGAACACGCCGGAAAGGAGGCGTGGTGCTACACCCGGGCGATGTGCGATGCCTCCTTCGAGCTGCTGTGCGAGTTGCACCCTGATCGTCGGCCGTGGGTGATCACCCGCGCCGGAGGCTACGGTATGCAAACCGTTGCACGAACGTGGACAGGCGACAATGTCTCAACGTTTGACAGCATGCGGTGGGGAAGTCGAATCGGCCTGGGGCTTGGGCTCTCCGGGGTGCCGTTTTACGGCCATGATATTGGCGGTTTCGCCGGACCACAGCCGGATCCCGAGCTTCTGCTGCGCTGGTGTCAGACCGCAGTGCTCCAGCCGCGGTTCGCAATTCACTCGTGGAACGATGAAGGTGAGCCGACCGAGCTCTGGAGTTTCCCGGAATGGGAGCAGCGGTTGATCCGCATGGTTCGCCGACACTACGAGTTCCTTCCAACTCTCTACGACCTTGCCATCAAGGCCGCGAGATCGGGGGCGCCGATTCAGCGCCCCCTCTTCTATGAGTTTCCTCACGATGAGGGTGCACGCCGTGACACGGGCAATCATCTTGTGGGGCCGTCACTGCTCAACGTGGTCGACTTCTATCGTGGATCAGATTGTGTGGAGGTCTATTTACCGGAGGGAGCGCGATGGTATCTTCCGGATGACGGCTGCCTGATCCCCGGCGGCCGGACGATAGAGCTCGACTACGGGTTCGACCACTATAGATACTTTCAGCGCGCCGGAAGCGCTGTGGTGACGTCTCCGGGTTTGAATCGCGGTAAGAGCGGCTTCTTCCCCCGGCTCGATTTCTTCCTTGCTCCGGACCCGGACGGGGATGAGCTTCTCTTCACCCATTTGGAGGACGACGGCATCACGCCAAGTGCGGTGACCAATCGATATACGGTCCGCCTCTCCCGGGAGCACGTGCACATCCAATCCGAACGAACACCGGAAACCGCCAACTCGCGGCACTTCACGCTCTCACTTCCGCGCGGGTTCGTGTTTGCTGATCGGGAGGCATGCCGGACTCTGTTGATAAACGCCGCAGAGCTTACCGACGGCGTAGAGGCCGTCATCACCGGCGAGTACCGCCCGCCCGCCGCGCACCCATAAACACCGGAGGGGCGCCGAACACACCCCTCCGAACCTGCCTTACTCCCCGGTCACCTTGTCAAGCTTGTCGATGATCGCTGAGGGATCGCTTCTCTATACGGACGCCGCCCTGGTCTATCACCCGAAGGACATCTCCAATCCGCGGCAGCGCGCGGCTCCGCCATGGGAACCGCTCTTCTGTCGGGTGTGACGGGATTTGCCCAGATTCGTCAAAAGCCCCTGACCGGACGGACGCGCAGCGCAGATGATTTCGAGTAAGAGCTCTGTTCGGCCGTCTGATTCCCAAAGTAGACGGCCCACGCATTGGTGGCTCCGGCTTCGGTGGAGCTCCAGTACTCGCCGGTGCTGAACCCGCCAATCAGATTTCTGTACTGCCAGATCTGGACCAGTTCGTCCAACGACGGCAAGTCCCATCCAAAGACGTCCTGTGGGTGATGGCTTCTGCAAGAGGAAGCCGCGCTTGCCGTGTGTCCGGTCTGATCAACGATCGCGTCGGTGTTATCATCTCCAGTGTCCATGCCAGATGATGTATTGCCGTTTTCAGTGGACTGCGTCGACCCGCCTTCTATCCATGCTGTGCTCGTCAGATTCTCCAATGCGGCCGCCAACCCATGTCCGGTTCCATCGTTGTAGAACACCTTGGCAACGTTTACTCCATGTCCAAAATCCAGCCCTGTGCCGAAGGCGTATCCTGAATCGAAGGAGATCTGGTTCCCGTAGGCGGTTCCCGCGCTGCTGGTGGCGTAGGCCCGGACATAGTAGTCGGTTTGCTCGGTAAGTCCGGTCATCACTGCATTGCTGAAGATGCCGGCACCACTTCCGTCGGAAGCCGAGGAGTCGCCAATGGTGGGATCTCCGGTCTGATTCCAGCACACCCCCCGTTCCGTGACTGACGAGCTTCCCTCACTTGTTACTTCACCAGCGGCTGTGGCTGATGTTCCGCCAATGGAGACCGTAAGATCGACATTTCCGACTACCGCGGTGGTTGCTACGGTGGGCAGCGTCTGGGTGGTAAAGGAGCGCTGCGATCCATAGGCTGTTCCAACCTCGTTCGTCGCATAGGCTCGCACGTAATAGGTCGTGTCCTCCAGGAGGCCGGTGATGGTGCTCGAAAATGCCCCTGCTCCGGAATCATCGGTTGTTTTGCTGCCGCTGATGGTTGGATTCTCCGAAGTGCTCCAGCACACCCCCCGGGCGGTCACCGTTGCGCCGCCTGTGGATGTGACATCCCCGCCACCGGATGCGGTAGAGGCCGTGATGCTCGAAAGAGCGGTGGTGGTGATAGCAGGCAGTGTTGTTTCTGTTTCAAATGAGACCTGGCTTCCGTACGCCGTGCCTATGCTGTTGGTTGCGTAGGCTCGCACATAATAGGTTGTGCCGGGTGAGAGTCCTGAGATACTGCTGGTGAACGAGCCCGTACCCGATCCGTCGGTTGTTCTGTTGTCGCTGATGGTTGGACTCTCCGATGTGCTCCAACACACTCCGCGGGCTGAAACTGATGCCCCCCCTTCTGAGACGACGGTTCCCCCGCCGGTTCCCGAAGATGACGTGATAGCCGATATCTCATCCGTGGTAACCGTCGGGACTCCCGTTGAGAAGGTGATCTGGCTACCGTAGGCGGTGCCGACGGCGTTTGTGGCATACGCACGGACATAGTAGGTCGTCTGCGCGCTAAGCCCGGTCAAGCTGCTGGTGAAGCTTCCGACGCCCGAACCGTCGGCGGTACGACTGTCGCTGATCGTGGGACCCTCAGAGATACTCCAGCACACCCCGCGGCTGGTGATTGCTGAGCCTCCGTCGGACGAAATGGTTCCACCACTCATTGCGGAGGCGGATGTGACTTCGGTGATTGCCGTTGTCTCAATAGCCGCCAGGCTCAGCCACTTGGCATACAGCGTTGTGTTGGATGCAACTACGTCCGTCTCGAATGCCCAGGAGGCGGTGAGGGATTCTTCTTTGTACCACCCGTCAAAAGCGCTGCCCTCCTTCACCGGATCATCCGGCCGAACGATCAACGCTCCTTCCCGCACCTGCTGCGGGGTTACCGCACTTCCGCCGTTTGACTCGAAGGTCACCGTGAAGATTGCTCCTTCCGCTGCTTCCACATCAGCGTCGATCTGCCGCTGTATCCCCTCCAGGTAGGGTGACGCCATTTCGCACGCGGAGACAACAAGTAAGAGCAACAAGGCTGCGACCGCTGCAGTTGTGAGTGTGCTGTTCTGCTTCATTCCGGATCCTCTCACTCCATGGTTCTAGAACTGTCGGACCGCGCGAACCTTGAGCGTACTCGACTTGTCGACACTAATGGGATCGACGAAGTTGTAATGCGCTTGACCATCACCAAAGTTCACAAACCACGCGTAGTCGCTATCGTATTCTGAAGAGCTCCAGTACAGGTCGTCCCAGAATCCACCGATCCCTACGGCATGTAGATTCGCGTACATGTCTGATAGTGTGTCTCGCGACGGGAGGTACCAGTCGCCGTAGTCTGTGCCGCCGTTATCAACTGTGTAGCCGTCACAGATGTCCGCCGCTTTGTCCACTGCCGAATCGCCGGCGATGATGTCCACGGTGTTCTGCTCTCCGGTTCCGGCAGCGATTCCGTCTGCTCCACTCACCGCGGATGAGGCTGTGCCCCATATGCAAGTTGATGCTGTAGCATCTTCTGGTGCTGCTTCGATGTATCTCCATCCATCGGTGTAGCTGGTCTTGGCATGGATGATCCACCCCCCGGCATACCCGCGGTCGCCGACCTGGAAAACCGCGGGGGCCGTCCAATCCGCATAGAGGGTGACGTCGGAGGTGCCCATCGTGTAGTTTGCCTGATCTGAGTAGGTCCAAAATTCACCTGAGCTCGTGGCCCATCCGGCGAAGGTCCAGCCGGTCTTTGTGAAGGTGCAGGGGTTCAGCGATGCGGTTGATCCGGACGGGATGCTCTGTTGGGCCATTGTGCCCGTAGCGCCGATGTCATCGCTGACGAACGTTATGGTATAGGTGTTGGCAGTCCACTTTGCCTTGAGCTCAAAGTCCTCCTCGGCTCTGTCCCAGTTTCGCATGCTCGCCATGCTTGCGTCATAGTATTGCGTTCCATTGCCGTCTGCCTCTGTGTAGTAGCCTCCAAAGGTATACCCGGCTCTGGCAGGTGGGGCGGCAGCCGGCATGGCTGAATCATAAGTCGCAGTGACCTCCGTATCTCCGCCGGTCCCGCCCTGTCTGTCCAGCACTACGCCATAGGAGTTTGCGCTCCAGTGAGCAAAGAGCGAGTGATTTTCTGTTTCCGTCACGGTGGTCACGCTCGTGACTTCGTCCCCCGCAACGGATTCAGTGAACCAGCCGTCAAAGCTGTATCCCGTGCGGCTTGTACTCGCCAAGGTTCCATAGGGTGTATTGAACACCACGATCATTGATCCAGGTTCTGGTGCAGCGCCGCCCTGTTGTACAAAGGTCACCGTGCACGAGTCTGCACTCCAACTGGCGTACAGAATCACGTCTGAGGCAGGCATGGTGAAAAAGCTGCCGGCGGTGTAGGAGTTGCCTCCCGCGTCATTCCAGCCGATGAAGTTGTATCCGGTGAGGGACAGGGTTTCTTGATTCTCCAGGAGAACACTCGCCCCGGCCTCATAGCTGTTTCCGTCCACCGGTGCTTCTCCGCCGTCATTTCCATTTCCGTCATAGGTGATTGTGTAGGTGGGATTCTGCGTCCACTGAGCGTAGAGCGTGACATTGCTGCTATCAATGGTTATTGAATCACCAGAGGTGTGTGCCGTTCCGGTTCCGTCCTTCTCAGTATTCCATCCCGTGAAGCTCTGACCGGCTTTTGCCATACCGTTGGTGTTTCCCAGTACGATGGCGATACTTCCTGACCGATATGTCGTGTCGTCCACCGGTACCACGCCGCTCGTGTGACCATTTCCGTCATACAAGACCGAGTACGTCACAGCGTCTGCTTCAACATCCTGCTGAATCCTCTCTTGAATAACCTGCAGATACGGAGAATCCACGCCCATATCGCACCCTGCGGCGAACACAACAAGAAGCGGTATCAGCAGGTAGATCGACTTCCTCATTCCGCTTCCTCCCACACCACCGTATTTGAGAGCTCCGCCACCGCGGATGCTCGGGTTTCTTCATCAGCCCGGAGGTCGAGGTAGGCAAAACGCTCCGCCAGCTCCGGGTCCAGTTCCTGTATTCGTCCATAGGTCTGACGTACCAGGCCGTAGTTCTCCATGTCGTAGTTGCACCGGGCCAGACCCAGCAGTGCCGCCTGGTTGTCCTCGTCATGGTTCAGGGCGCGGTCGTAGTAGTCGGCGGCTTCGGCCAGGTCGCCGCGGAGGTAATAGATGTTGGCCACGTTCGTCAGTGCCGGTGGGTACTCCTGGGTATTGAGGATGCGCAGGAACTCTTCCAAAGCGTTGTCGTAGAGCCCGTAGCGCGCATAGACAACCGCCAACTGGTTGCGTCTGCGGATGTCGTTTGGGTTTGTCTGAAGCCGCTCTTGCAGTCGTTCTACTTGGGGGAAGATCTCGCGCTCCACGTGTCCGGTGATCGCCGCCTGCACGGCGTCGGTCACCTGCCGGCGGTCAGGAAGGGCAATGGCGCTGCCCTCCCTGAAGCCCACCGCCTGGTAGGAGGTCCACGCTTCCCGGACCGG
Organism: uncultured Spirochaetaceae bacterium; assembly: GCA_964437265.1. Classification (GTDB taxonomy): domain Bacteria; phylum Spirochaetota; class Spirochaetia; order DSM-27196; family SLST01; genus CAYTGY01. The sequence continues at coordinate 22,856 of CAYTGY010000017.1, forward strand.
ATGGAGCACCGCCTGATCGGCGCCGCTGTGCTCTCGCCACTCCTTGGCTCCGGTGGACCACGCTTCCCGGAAGGTCTCCTGGAACATGGTGATCTCAACTGGAACCCACACCTTGTTGTCTATGAAGATCAGATCTGCGGGATCGTTGAAGGTTCGTCTAGCCTCGTCAGGCGACTGGTCCAGGGCGAACGCCGCGTAGATGTGTCCCGGAATCGTGATGAAGCCGCTCTCTACGCCCACCGCTTCCAACAGCGACGTATACAGCGTGGTCAGATCGTCACAGTCACCGTTGGTGTACTGCAGCGTCTGGCGCGGGAACTGTAGGTAGTCCACCGCATGGGTGGTCTCAGAGAGCTCCGCAAACGGGGTGGCCGGGTCGATCTGGTAGCGGATGCCGTAGGTCTTCACCGCTTCAAAGAGCGCCATCGCTCGCTGCAGATTGCCGTCCAAAGCCGGGTTCTCCACTTCCTGCATCCAGGTGACCGTGTTCCGGGCGAAGTTCAGGATCTCCGGGTCCTTCGCGGTGATGAAGGATGCGATCTTCCGGTCGTCATCCCAGGTCATCGCGTTTCGGTTATAGAAGTCCAGAATGCCGGTGGCCTCGGTGATGTACACATCGTTCTTGCCCGGATACCTCGCCGTCACCCGGACGGATGTCTTGGTGCCTTCGGTGATCTCCATGAGGCTTTCGTTGAACAGCGCATGCAGGGCTACCGTTGTCTCTTCGCCGGGAGCCAGGCTGAACGCCTGGCCAACGGTCATGGGGTTGTCCATGTACCGCTCCACGAATACCTGCAAGGTGATACCTTCCGCCGGTTTGGAGCCGGTGTTTCGCACGGTGACCGAGCCCACGCTGTTCGTCGCGTAGTAACCGTACAGCACCGGGAAGAGCGGGAGCACCCGAATGTCCTGCAATTCCAAGGTGCCGGTTTCTTTCTCAAGAGCCGGGAAATCAAGACTCGCCGAGAGTGTGACGTTTAGACCGTTGTAGAGGTTGGCGTAGTAGTCGTAGGAAACCTCGGCGCCTAACGTAACCGGGCCGGCGACTCGAAAGCGTGCTCCGGCACCGCCGCCGAAGACCGGGTCTCCTCCGGTGCTCTCCCCGGCATCCCACCCGGCGGCATCCCACACGTAGTAGCCAACTGTGGCGTCCGCAACAAGCGAGAGACGCTCGCCCAACGGGAACCGAACATGGGGTCCGGCGAATGCGGACATGGTCCAGATGGAGCGATCAGGAGCCGGGGAGTTGAGCGGCAGCGACAGATACGAGACTCCGGCCTTCGCGCCGATGATCCGCAATGAACGCGGGAGAAATATCCCTTCGACCTCCGTCCCCATCCCGAAGGTGAACAAATCCGCGCTCGAACCCAGCGGAATCGCGCCCGCCGGACGCGCGTCTACCGACCACTGATGTGATTCCTGCCCAAACGCCGCGGGGACCACAACGGCAAGCTGGATCGCCGCCACAATAACAAGAGGAGCAACGGAGCGAACAGACCTTTTCATGATGCCGATCTTGCCGCAGCGGGGAGCATCATTCCCAAAACGACTCCCCCAGCCACTCTCACGCTTCTGCATCATCCACCTCCAAGTGGTTTGACTATACCCTTGCCCTCAGGCAGCAAAACTGTACTAAGGTGCAAGCGGGTCGCCTTTTTTTGCCTTTTTCAGCAGGAGGGGAAAGGCGACCGATTCCGCTTCCTGCTCCGGGAACACGTGGTAGCTCTTCAATACGTTGAAGAGCTCAATCCTGTTTTTCACGTTTGTTTTCGCGTAGATACTCGCCAAGTAGTACTTTGCCGTCCGAACGGATACGCCCATCTCCGCGGCAATCTGATCCGTCTTGAGCCCTTCCACAACCAGCCGGGTAACCTTCGCCTCCTTCTCAGACAGCACAAAGAGGGCGTCAAAGGCGACCTTATCCTTGACCCTGCGGCCAACGAAGCTAATCCCCAAACTGTCGTCAAACGCGTCCCGAATGAGAAAGAACCTGGCGTCCAGAAAGCCGAGTTTCCGGTCCGGCAGGGAAAGCCTGCAGGAGACGTCCCGGACATCCCCGTCCACCAGCCGTTTCAGCTCGCTGGTGACGGAGGGATTGGTTCGTATGAGCGCGGCCAGTGCGTGGTTGAGGGCTTGCAAAGACCCCGCGTCGGCTTTGTCCGGGCCCAGGAGAATCCGCCCGGCAGGCGCGTTCATGTATACCGGCTGGTAGTCGGGATTTAGGACAAGGACCGCTTCATCAATGGTGTTCAAGATCCCCTTGCTGATTGACGCCGGGTCCCACCGGAGTAGCCGGTACTTCCAGACCGCGTAGCCGATGCCGCTTATCCAGATGATGCTGAACAGCGGCGAGAGACCCAGGGTCCGCCTGCCGAAAATCAGCGGCAGAATGAAGGGTTCCAGGTTGAAGAAGAATATGGTGGACAGGATGGAGATCAGTATGAGCCGGGCCTGTTTCCGTTCCCGGCGGCTGTTGGTGCTTCCGTACCAACGCAGCAGGAAGAAGGCGGATAGCAGGTAGTAGGATACGTAATGGATCATGAGCAGCAGCAGGGTAGGATCACCAAGAGCCGGAGTTGCCAGCCACAGGTTGTCCGGACGGATGAAGTCGCTGTATACGATGAGGCCGGTGAGGCTTTGGTACACGAAGTAGAGGGACGGAAGGTAGATCAGCGGCATGAGGCCACCGGACGTACCCGCGGTCCGTGGACCGGAAATCCGGATGCTGAAGTGCAGGGTGAATGCGTGGAGAAAGACGAATCCAAGGAAGCTTATCCGGAAGAA
>CAYTGY010000018.1:0-23041 GCA_964437265.1 uncultured Spirochaetaceae bacterium
GAAGACCAGGAGGTCTTCGATCCGATCCCTGAAAGGGATAGGGCCAGCAGGCCTTGGAGGGGCAAACCGATGCAGAACGGCTCGATCGAAAGCTTCAACCGCGGGGACCCCGAGGCGGCCCGCCGCCTCGGGCTGGGGACCGCTTCCGGGACGAATGCCTTGATCCGCACTGGTTCCGTAGCCTCGACGAGGCCCGCCAAATAATCGAGCGCCGGCGCCTGGCCCACCTTGCTCGCAAACGTCCACATGCTTGAGAAGCTCCCCTCTCTGCGCACACCGTTGTGGACCGCGTCGTATTCGACTACGTCCGGCAAGATGGAGTGTGGCATCACGTAGTGCGTGGAGAGACCAACGCCGGATCCAATCATGACGATGAACGCAAACACGACACGCCCTTCACCCCCAAAGAAGCTGAAAAGGAGTACGCCGACGGAGACGATGATCATGCCCATGATGTCGGACTGCTTCTTGCCGATTTGCTTTGAGATGGCGACCCAGACCGGGATGAGCGCCTTCAGAAAGACTCGCATCCCTAGAACGTGGACGCAAGTCTTGAAAAACCCGGCGGCGGACCGCTCTCGGACCGTCCGCGTGGGCTCGCGCACGGAGGCAACCGTGATCATGGCGGTAGCCATCATGCCGCCGCCCATGATTGCGCCCATGGCAAGCCGCACGACGTCGGTCAGATAGAACAACAGGTAGAACCCGATGATGGTGAAAAACATGTTGCCGCCAAGATCCCCAACTCCAAAACCGATCTTGGTGCGGCGAGTCAGCCGCTCGCTCACCGGTGTGCCTCCTCACGCGGTACCGCATCGGCCGGCGGCCGACACAGTATCCGCCGAGTTAACCACATTTCCGCCGTTGTGTGGAGAGCTGCAAGGAGTCAAGCGCGGTGGGACACCACAAGGCCTACTCGTCCGGCACAAAGTACGGATGCTCGAGGCTGACAATGTCGATGAACTCGTCGTCAAAGGAGCCGTCCGCTGGTTGTAGAAGGTGCCGATTGACGCGTAGGCGTGGAGCACCACCGGTTCGCGTGGTCGTTCGGCCTGGATGAAGCGGATGGGGTTTGGGTTGGTAACCGACATGGAGGACGTCCAGTCGATCCGCCATCCTGAGCGCGTCTGCTCCAGGACGTACACGGCGTCCAGAGACTCATCATCCATGCGGCCGGAAACGGAAAGCGACGGCCGGCCGGCGTCTTCAGACGTCACCAGGTCCACGACATCGAGCGTTCGTGGACCGTGGAACACTACGCCCTGGTGCCGCTCCTCCATTGCCGCGCGGCGGATTCCCGCTCCACTCATCGGCCACGAACGGCTTCTGGACGCGCATTCGCTCACGCGCCCGCTCGTTCACCTCGGCCGTGACGTAGGCGGTGATCTCGTTGTAGCTCACCATCCGATCGGCGTCATCATCCGCCTCACCCTGCAGACCACGGATGATGTAGTGCGTGAAGACTGCTGCCGAAATTGTGGAAACGTGCTACCACACCAACTGCGCAGAGCACCACCGGGCTCGTGCGCCACGCCGTGGACCACGCCTGGTAGGCAGCGCCGCTCGGTGCTACACTCCCCGCATGCGGCTCTCCCTCGAGCGGATGCGCCCGGCGGTCAACGACTATCGGCTGCTCCTTGACCGCGGCTATCCTGAAACCTCGGTACGCGAGCTGGTGGGGGACCGCTATCGTCTTCCGAGTGCAGAGCGCCGGGCGCTGTATCGTGGGGTCTCATCGTTAGCTGACAGCACACGGCGCGCAGCCAGGCGGGAGACCGTGCAGCCGGCGGATGTACGACTCCTCGGTATCGATGGGCTCAACGTGCTCTACACCATCGCCGCGTACCTGCTGGGCATCCCGGTGTTTGTCTCAACCGACGGGTTTGTGCGCGATGTGGCGGCGCTTCACGGCGACGATCTTCCGCCTCCAATTCTCGGTCGCGCGGCGAGCCTCCTGGTGGACGCGGTATCGCACGACGTGGCCACCACGGTCTATCTGGACCAGAAGGCGGATCTCGCCGCAGCGGCGGGGCGCGTCCTGAAGCAGCAGCGGCCAGACCTCGTAATCCGCGTGGTACCGTCTGCGGATGCCGCGCTTGCCAATCAGGGCGACGGTGGTATCGCAACCAGCGATTCATCGATCATAGACCGCTCTACGCTGCCGGTACGCGACCTTCCCGCCGTGATTCTCCGCGGCCAGTTTCACGGCGAGTTGCCTGATCTGCGCGATCTGCTCGAACGGTAGACCGGCGGCAGCTACAGCAACGGAGTGAGATCCACCCGGACCAGATAAATGAAGCGGTGCTGGTTCACCCATTGGAAACGAGTGAGCGTGTTCCGCACATTGCTCTCAAAGACAAAGTCCTGCCGGCCGGTTGGTGTCCGAACACTCACAATGGCGCCGGTATGCGCAAACTGCAGGATTTCCACCTCAGGGTTGATTCGCTTGGCGATCGAAAAGAAGAAGATCGAGTCCGGATAGACGATAGAGAGGTGATCGAGGATCACTTCGATATGCGCTGCTGGGAATCCCCATCGCGGATCGAACGAAACGCCCGGAACCTCAACGATGTCGTAGTAGTCACCGGCGAGGTCCTTGCCGGGCAACGAACTGCCGCCACGGCTGCCTACAGCGAAGACCCCGGCGGCAAACCGGGACCGGCGATTCAGGACACGAGCGATGTTCCGTACCCAGTCCTGACCGTAAAATGGATCGAGCTGGTACTCGTAGGGGATCGCAGCATCGTCGCGGCGAAGATCGAGATGCCTCACCGTCAGATCATCGATCAGAAGCCCCTTCTCAGTCTCGAACAGCCGCTGGTGCAGATAGTCGCCCACCGCCTTGCTGAAACCGGTACAGTTGAGGCCCTGATCCTGCGGGCGCTGCTGCTCGCGGGTCGCCGTGTACACATACTCACCGTCCGCGGTCACCACGCCGTCTGGGATAAACTCACGGCCACAGACCTCCCGCTCGATCGCTTCGGCTATCGACACCAGCCCCGCAGCGTAGCGACCACCGGCTCCCTGGACCTCCTCCGCGTGGAGCCCGTCTGCCGCAACCGGAGGTCCGGGGGAAGGCGCGTCTTCGGCACCTGCCACCGGGCAGAGGAAAACCAGCAGCGCGAGCCACGGTCTCACTCTGCCACGCTCCGAGCGAGGCGAAACCCCACCCACGGGATCGTTCGCTTGTCCGCATGATACATGGTGAGCTCCCAATGAATCTGAACGGTGTCATTCTCAGGATCCCCGTTGAACCCGAAACTGGAGAGCTCGCCGGCCCAGTTCGGTCCCCGGATCGAACGCGTCTCGTTCTGCCATGGTTCGGAGATCGGGGCTCCCCGAGGATCGGTCTGCTGCTCGGCGTAGACCTCGTAGGGTGTGTCGCGGTAGTCCCAACACAGTTCGGAGACATTCCCGTCCAAATCGAATACTCCGAGCGGGTTTGGCATGAACCTCCCCACCGGTGCGGTATGTGGGTGCCCGTCGTCATACCCGGGGACCGGCACTTCGCCCCACGCGTCCGGATAGCGTGTCTCGAACGCCTGGTCACGGATGTTTCCGTACGGCACATCAGCGAGAAACTCGCCGATCGACTGCGTTCGCCCGCGGGCAGCGAACTCCCACTCGGCCACCGTCGGCAGACGGTATCCGTCGGCGGTGAAATCGCAGGACACAATGTCGTCTTCGAAGGAGAAGCAGGGGGTGAGACCCTCTTGCTCGCTCCGCCAGTTGCAGTAGGCCACCGCATCAAGGAAACTCACGTGGATCACCGGAAGATCTCCCCTTCCCCAATCGTGATCGTCGGGAGGCATCCAGCCGGTCGCATCGCAGAACGCGTCGTACTCGCGGAAGGTGACCTCGTTGGCGGCGAGGAAGTAACTACGGAGCCACGTATCGACGGGAGCTCGCGCGTCTCGTGCAAAGTTGTAGGGATACTCGGTCCCTCCTCGCTCAGATGTATGCAGCGAAAAATCGAACCATCCGCTCTCAATGCGAACGAACCCGGCGGGCGCCTCCGAACGGCTGGGGGTGGCCGAGTCCTCCGCCCCGGTACGAACCGACGCTTGGGCTGTGGGGCGGGCTCCCCCGCGTCCGGCCAGATAGATTGGCTCCCGCAGCTCAACATACGCCCCTGGGCGCTGCGAGTGAGAGGAGGCCTCTTCCACATCGCGTTGGACAAGGTGCAGCACCTCGATGAAGCTGATCTGTTTGCCGATATGCTCCAGCAGAGCCGGGGTAAAGAGCCCGTCACGGGCAACGCTGCCCTCCTGTGCCGAATAGACGATCAGTGAGTTCGCGGGCTTCCGCTGCACCACTGCAAGCCCACGCGTGCCGCTTCTTGCCATGGAGGGGATAGGATTGTCCCGGCAGGCGTCGAGCACCACGATATTGGTGTCGCTGCCGGACACCTCGAGCGCCATCATCACCTCCTCCAGATCGACGGCCCGTGTCCGGAGGAACCGTTCGTCGGGGATGTCGGCATCCACGGGGATGAGGTAGTTTCGGCCGTCGGCCTGGACTCCGTGTCCGCCGTAGTGGACAAAGGCGGTCCCGCCGTTGGCGAGCCGCCGCTGGAGTGCGTCCAGCGCAAGGATCATCGTCTCCTGATCCGCGTCAAGTCTCAAGTCCACCTCAAAGCCAAGCTCTTCCAGCCTCGCCGCCAACTCCTCCGCCTCTTCGGCGGGTGTTGCCAAGAGGGAAAAGTGCTGGTAGTTGCTGTTGCCGACGACCAGCGCAACGCGCTCCTCGGCAGCCGACCCCGCTACCACGAAAGCTCCCAAGAGCACCATTAGCATCGCTGTCCTTGCTACTCCCACCGAATACCTCCCTCTCGCCGCTACCGCCCTTCTCGGTTCCCCCGATTCTACCCTGCAACAATCATCTGGCCTACCCACGGTACGCTCGCTGCAGATAGACGTTATGCTTACTGGTATGCTAATGTTTAGGGAGGAGCACGCGCATGGAGTGTTGCACACCCGAACGCCCGACAGAGGTCTACCCATCACCCGCGGGTGAACAGCCGAGAACCGCCGTCCATATGCGCCCCGCCGGCAACGACAACATGATACCGCTCCCGGGTAGCTCGTTTCTGATGGGCACCGATGACCGCATTGGCTTTCCCGCCGACGGCGAGGGTCCGGTGCGAAAAACGACCGTGTCCCCGTTCGCCATCGGTCGGTACGCGGTGACCGTGGACGAGTTCGCCAGGTTCGTGCGAAAGACCGGATACGTGACCGAGAGTGAACGGTTCGGATGGTCGTTCGTGTTCCAAGGCCATCTCAACGATGATCTGGTTCGTGGCGGTCACGTCCGGCCGGTGCCGGGGCTGCAGTGGTGGTTCGGCGTTCTCGGGGCAGGCTGGCATGCGCCGTTTGGGCCAGGCAGTACTACGCGAGGACGCGAAGAACATCCGGTGACGCACGTGAGCTGGAACGACGCAGCGGCGTACTGCAGGTGGGCGGGAGGTAGGCTCCCTACGGAGACCGAGTGGGAGTACGCTGCACGCGGAGGGTTGCCCGGCGCGAGATACGCGTGGGGAGATGAGTTGATGCCCGGAGGAGCGCACCGATGTAACATCTTCCAGGGCCGGTTCCCGGATGAGGACACCGGTGAAGACGGATTCACCGCGCCCGCCCCGGTAGACAGCTACGCACCAAACGGCTTTGGTCTGTTCAACGTGTGCGGCAACGTGTGGGAGTGGTGCCAGGACATGTGGAGCCCGGACTCCCGCGCCGCAACCAATGCCCGCGTGATGCGTGGAGGAAGCTACCTCTGCCATGACTCGTACTGCAACCGCTACCGCGTGGCGGCACGGACCTCCAACACGCCGGACAGCGCAACCACCAACCTTGGATTCCGCCTGGTTGTCGACGCGGGTTGGTAACTGACCATCACCACGCCATCGGGTAGAATGGGCGGATGACGGTACATGATGCAATTAGGGCAAGAAAGAGCGTCCGAACCTGGGCGTCGCGTCAGGTGGACCAGGAGACGATTGACCGTGTAATCGAGGCTGCGCGTGTGGCCCCGTCGGCCAAGAACGTCCAAGAGTGGCGTTTTGTCGTGGTCACTGATGAGGCCTCGCGGGTAAAGCTGGGAGAGGCGGCAAACGGACAGAGCTTCGTGGCAGCGGCACCGGTGGTGGTTGTGGCGTGCGCCCAGACCGATCATCGGGTGATGTCGTGTGGACATCCGGCGTACCTGATTGATGTGGCCATCGCCGTAGACCACCTGACACTCGCGGCCGTTGAGGAGGGGTTGGGAACGTGCTGGATTGGCGCGTTTGACCCGGCGGAGGTGCGCACAATCCTGGGCATCCCGGAGGACGTAGAGGTGATAGAGTTACTCCCGCTCGGCTACCCCGCGGATCCCGAGCCGACACGCAAGAGCCGGCTCGCGATGAGCGAGGTCGTACACCGCGAGCGGTGGTAGCAGGAGGCGCTACTGTTGTCCGTCGCCCTCCCACTCCGCGGGATAGAGCGTCACCTGCACATATCGGCCCGGATCAAGATACTTCACCGCCGCGCTGCGAATCGCCTCCGGGGAAAGCTCCGTAACCAGTGTCAGATACCGCGGTATTGCGGACAGCGGCCGCTCGTTCTGCTCAGCGTACTCAATCTGCCCAAGCCAGAACTGGTTGCTGGTGAGGTTCTCAACAAAGCTCGCCCGCTGGGTCTCCGTGATCCGCTGCACGTATTCCGGCTCCGCCGGAGTCGTCCGCGCCTCCTCCACAACCTGGAACGCAACGCGCGTCAGCTCCGCCACGCGCGCCGGGTCGGCGCGGAAGGTGATGAGCACCGAATACCGCGACGTGGGTATCCGCGAGAACTGCGCCTGTACGCCCACGCCGTAGGTGCCCGACTCATCCTCGCGGATCACCTCCTGCATCCGTATGTCCAGTAGACGCTCGACCGCACGCAACGCGTAGTTTGCCTCCTGACTGAACTCGTATTCCCCGTGGAACACCAGCGCCACTTCGCTGACCGGATCGATTCCCGCCCGAACGGTCGCAACCTCTACGCCATCAGGCCGTTCTATCCCCGGATCCCGCCAACGCTCACCTCGTCCGGTGGAGGGCAACGAAGCCAGATACTGCTCGGCCAGCACCCGAAACGAGGTCGGCTCGATGTTGCCAACGAACACGAAGGTGAACTCTGAGAAGTCGGCAAATCGATCCTGATAGATCGTCAACAGTTCCTCGAGGCGGATTGTCTCCACCGCGGCGGAGTCTATGGGCATGGTGCGGGGATGCCCGCCACTGTACAGCTCCTGAAGCCGTCTACTGAACAGGTACCGGGGTTGGTTCTCCTGGTTTGCGACAACCGTCTGAAGTTGGCGCATCAGCGCGCCGTACACCTCCTGGTCGCGCCGCGGCTGCGTGAGCTTCAGATGGACCAACTGCATCACCAACTCCAGGTCCTCAACGGAGGCTGCCCCTGAGATACCTTCGTAGTTTGTGTCGATGTACGGAGATGCGGAAGCGGTTGATCCGGTGAGGTAGCGCTCGAGATCCGTCGCCGAGAATGCACCGTAGCCCATCCGTTCAGTGAACACCGTTGCGTACTGAGCTGACCGGAACTGCTCCTCCGGCACAACCGACGAGCCTCCGGGACTGTACGCGGAGAAGAGCACCTGATCCGCTCGATGCTCGGTTGGCAGCAGCAGTACGCGTGCACCGTTTGACAGCTCCCACTCGGTCACATCAGTCTGCATGCCGATGGGCCCTTGGGTGGTGGAGACCTGCCTTTGTCGCTCCGCGACGACCGTGCCGGCGGGGGGGAGACGGTCCAAGAGCGTCTGAGCCACCTCCCGGTCCTGGTAGGGCTGTACCGGAGCCGACTCCGCGACGATAACCGCCTGGCGAAGCTGCGCCTCGGTCACCGCCGGAAGGTCATCCCGCTCGACCGCGGAGACCATCACCACTCGGTTCGACTCCTTGAGATACTCGTCCGCAACTGCGTTGATCTCTGCAAGCGGGATGGTGGGAAGCAGACGCTCGGTGAGTTCACGCTCGACCGGGATTCCGGGAATCGCCTCCCCCTCGAGGAAGGCGCGGACGTACTCGTCCGCGAACGATGCGGAGTTGGTGTTCTCGCGTTCACGATAGAGCTGCTCCATGGCACGCAAACGGTTCTCACGAGCGCGTGTGAGCTCGGTCTCCGTGAAGCCGTGCTCCACGACCCGCCGCGCCTCCACCACCAGTGCCTGAAGCGCCGCTCCTACGGCATTCCCCTCAACAACCGCGCTGAGGCTGGCCGCGCTCTCAGTGCGTACGAGCGGGCCTAACGACACGCCGGCGGCAAGAAACGGCGCCTCCGGCTGCAGGGAGATCTCCTCGAGACGCGCATTGAGCATTGCGCTGAACAGATCTCCTACCAGCATGTTGCGGTAGTCCGCCTCGGTCGCAAGCTCTTCGCTATCGCGCTTCACAATGAACGATACATCGGTGTATGGCGCCTCTGGATCGCATGCCACCACGTACTTGGTGTCAGGATGGCCGGGGACTTCAAAGGCAGGCCGCTCCACGGGTTCCGGGCTCGCAGGGATGGCACCGAAGTACTCGGTGATGAGCGCCTCCACCTCCGCGGTCTCAAAGTCGCCCACCGCGACAACCGCCATCAGCTCAGGCCGGTACCAGTCTCGGTAGAAGCGACGAAGGTCCTCCGGAGGGAACTCGGCGATCAGCTCGACGTCGCCAATCGGGAGCCGATCGGCGTACCGGGAGTTCCAGAAAAGGACCGGATACTGCTCTTCGCGCATCCGAGAAGAGGCGTCCCTGCGGAAACGCCACTCCTCGATAATCACCCCGCGCTCTTTCTCGATCTCCTCATCGCTGAGCGTCATCCGGTGCGCCCACTCCACCAGCACGTTGAGCCCCGTGCTGAACCGCTCGGGATCGTCGGTGGGAAGCGTGAGCTCATAGACCGTTTGGTCAAACCCGGTGTACGCGTTCACGTCCGGGCCGAACGCCATTCCCAAGGTCTCGAGAAACGCGATGATCTCGTTGCCGGAGTAGGTCGCGGTTCCGTTAAACGCCATGTGCTCCAAAAAATGAGCGAGCCCGAGTTGCCGCTCATCCTCGAGGATAGAGCCGACATTCACCGCAAGCCTGAGGAATGCCCGGTCCTCCGGCTCGTCGTTCTCGCGTATGTAGTAGGTCAACCCGTTGGCCAATCGTCCGACGGTGACAGCCGGGTCGACCGGGAGCGGCTCGGGGAGATCCTCAGCCGACGGCTGAGAATCGGCGGCATCCACCGTGGCCGGTGCCACGGCCGGATCCGAGGCGCATCCAATGAGACCGAGTAGCGCGACAAGCGCGATTAGCGGGGACATCGTTCGTTTCATTCCTCGAGTATACACAGCCTGGCGAATTGGCGGCAGCCGTCTGCGTGCGGGGCTGACCCGGTGATGTTAGACCAATACCTCTGATTTCGCTACAATAAAACCATGAGCTCACGCCCCCGGGTCGGCGTACTGTTCGGGTTTCCCCCGTATCGCGGAACATCGCTCAGTGGCTTCGCTCGCGCCGTGTTGATTGGGCTGCATCGGGGTGCGGAGCACCTGGGCATCAATCTCCTGGTTTCCGCCGGGATCGACTATCAGTACCGACCGTACAACCAGAACGGCGCGTGGCCGGTACCGGTGGAGAGCATTGAGAGCGTAAGCGTTCCGGTAGGGCCATGGAACTGCGATGGCATACTTATGGTTGGCTCCCCGCCGACGGATGAACAGATCGAGTACTTACGCGATGTACGCCGGACCGGGACACCGGTGGTGTACGCCTACACCTATGTTGGTTCACCGCGCGTGGTGAGCGACGACGTCGCCGGAATCGGCTGCCTGGTTGACTACCTGGTGGAGCGAGGCCACCGTCGCATTGCGTTCGCCGCGGGATATCGGCGGCCTGGTAGCGACCACATGGTTCGCTACCAGGCGTACTCTGACCGGATGAAGCACCACGGCATGGAGTTGGATCCCCGGCTCGTCGTGTGGGGTTCAACAAGGCCGGACACCACGCGCCGCGGCATTGCGGAGCTTATCCATGAGCGGCGTGACTTCACCGCACTTCTTGCTCACAGCGGTGACGCCGCGGAGGGCGCAATCCAGGCATTCGAAGATGAAGGGATTGTCGTTCCCGGTCAGGTTGAGCTTGTCAGCTACGACGGCTCACCGTGGTTCAGGCCGCAACCGGACGAAGTGCCAAACATGGACGCGCGAATCCCAGAAGTCGCAGAACGGGCCCTAGAGGTGCTCGCCGTGGAGCTCGGCCGGCACGACGGACCCACACCTACGGAGGAAACCCTGGTGGAGCCGGTTTTCTCCGAAGACGACAAGCGTTCGCCTGCGGGCTTCCGTCGGATAGGCCTGGATCCAAGCGTTGCAGATTCACCCAATGCACTTGGGATCGTCAGAGGCCGGCTGGTGGCAATACAGGACGTTCGCGAGTTGATACATTTCCTCCCGCACCTTCTTCGCGCCCTCATGCCCAGCAGCCCATCGGCGGAACAGACCATTGAGATCGAACGGCTCCGGCAGACCGCCGGTACCATCTACAGAGACGCGATCGATCGCCGGGAGCTCTACACGGAGACCATCTCCAAGCTCTCCGGCAGGCTTCACCGCGCGCAGACCGTCCTTGAGGTAGCCGCAGCCACGCTCCTGGCCATGCCCCCGCTTGGGATTGAGGTGGGCGGTGTGTCGGTTCTTGGCGAAGGATTGCTCGCGACCGTGTATCTGGATACGAGAGAAGATCCGCATGCCGGCATCTCCGAGGCATCCCATGAATGGAACGAGCTGCCGCCATTCCTCACTGAAAGCCCGCCGGGGACCGGTTACCAGGTTGCAGTCCTCCCGCTGATGAGCGACGAGCGGCTGACGGGCCTCCTGTGGCTTCAGATGCGCGGGCAGACCGTCCATGCAACCATCGCCGACCTTGTGTCCACGAGCATTGACCGTATCACGCAGACGCAGCATCTGGAACAGGCACTCACGGAGAAACAGGTCCTGCTCCAGGAGGTGCACCACCGGGTGAAGAACAACCTGTCTATGATTGCAAGCCTACTATCATTGCGTGAGGGAACCGAATCGAATCCTGATTTTGGGCGAACACTTCGTGAGCTCAGGGAGCGCGTCTACTCGGTCGCACTGGTCCACGAAAAACTCTACGGGACCCCATCGCTGGAGACGATCTCGCTGGCGAGCCTGATAGAGGATCTCACCGACCATCTCCTCCGGTCGCTCTCCGAGTGTCCCCTGGAGGTCACCAAGCACATCCGCTGTGACCGGGTCACCATCACGCCGACAATTGCGGTCCCCCTTGGGCTGGTGGTGACCGAGATCGTAACAAACGCGGTCAAATACGCGTTCCCGTGTACCGAGCACCCTGAGCTCCGCATAGACGCAACCGTGTCACACGGGATCTGCACCGTCACAATCTCAGACAATGGCCCTGGGATCCCGGAAGGACAGGTAGCCGGCTCCGGGCTGGGAATGACGCTCATCAGCGCGCTCGTAGAGCAGATGCGTGGGAAGCTCAGCATCCGAGGAGGGAGCGGGACGACCATTGAGATGAGCTTTCCGCTTGGAGGTTCAACAGAGCGTACACCGGATAGTTGACGGCCGGACTGTTGTTATGAGGATCTCACTTCGGACCGCTACGGTTGAAGAATCACCTTGATGATCCCGGGCTCCCGCTGGTGAAGGCGCTCAAACCAGGCCGGCCCCTCATCGAGCGGCGCACGTGCAGATATGAGTAGCTCGGGTTGAAGTCTGTCGCTCTGCATAAGCGCGAGAACCTCCTGATACTCACCGGCGATGGCACAGCTGCCCTGCAACCGTATCTGCTCAGTCACCACGCGTTGGTACGGAATCGTCGCCTCAGACGCGATGTTCCCAATGAGCAACACCGTGCCGCCGCGTCGAACCGATGAAATCGCCGTTGCCAACGGAGACTGTGCTCCAACCGCCTCAATGACAATGTCCGCGCCCCGTCCGTCGGTGATCTCCCGAACGAGCTCGGCATCGTCAGGCGCTATCACGTAGGTGGCTCCGCACCGGCCGGCTACCTCATGTCTGCTTGAGTCAGGATCCATTGCGACCACCTGCCCCGCCCCGGCTGCAACCGCAAGCTGAATGGCGGCGAGCACGATTGTCCCGCAGCCAACCACGGCAACCGTTTGCCCAAGCAGTGATGGTCCAAGAGAGATCGCGTGCGCGGACACCGCGAACGGCTCAACCATCGCGGCGTGGTCATAGGATACGGTATCCGGGATTCGGTACAGGATGTGCTCCGGCACCGCCAGCAGCTCCGCAAGAGCTCCGTCCCTCCGGTACGTTCCGGGCGACACACCGAAGACCTCGCGTCCGTCGCTCAGGTTGTAGTCGCCGCGCCGGCTGTACCAATCGTCCAGACGATACACGGTGGAGTCGAAGGTAACCCGGTCGCCAACAGACCAGCCGGCAACCTCCGCCCCGCATTGGACGATTTCCCCGGCGGCCTCGTGCCCCATGACGATGGGGGGGACTCGCCGACCCGAGGAGCCGTCGTACCCATGGACGTCGCTGCCGCAGATTCCAGCCGCATGGATCCTGACGACAACCTCGCGGGCCTGGGGCTCCGGGTTGGGGCGGGTGACAATGGTGAGGTGGTGGTACTTCTCGAGAAGGAGTGCTCTCATAGTGCCCCCATTCTATCTCCTATAGACTGCTGCGAAAACTGTGGAAACGCGGTAGCCCCCGTTTCCGACGTCCTTTCAACAGTTTTTGCAGCACTCCAAACTTGACACGTGGGCACGGCGCTGCCAGACTGATTCCGCCGGCAGAATCCTACACCACACAGGAGGCGACGATGAGGCGAGTGATAATGGCGGTTCTGGCGTTTTTTGCGGTCACAGGCGTCCTCTGTTCGCAAGAGCTTGTTGACGGCAGCGACCCGGTTCGTATTCTCGAGATGGCTCAGGGGTACGGATCAGCAGAGCTGGGAAAAGACTCGGTTGGAGATCCAATGGTTACGGGTCGGTTGTCAAACATACACTACGT
This sequence comes from uncultured Spirochaetaceae bacterium, assembly GCA_964437265.1. Lineage (GTDB taxonomy): Bacteria > Spirochaetota > Spirochaetia > DSM-27196 > SLST01 > CAYTGY01. Next base: position 13,039 of record CAYTGY010000018.1, read on the forward strand.
GATCTTTTTCTATGGGTGCAACGATGCAGGCAAGCAGTGTGATTCGTTGCAGTTTCGTGCGTCATGGTCGGTTGACGGCGTTAGCCAAGACCTTATGAACGAATGGAATCGCACCAAGCGGTTCGGCAAAGCCTATCTCAACGAAGAGGGAGACCCTCGAATAGAGATGAACGTGAATCTGGATTACGGGGTCTCCGCTGAGAACCTCAACGATACATTTGACTGGTGGCGCATCGCGCTAGAGGAGTTCCTGGCTCATCTTCAATCCAGATGAGGCGATAGAGACTCCCGGGAGACGTGGGATGGACAAGACTGACCCAAAGGGGCTCGCGGAGATCGACAGTGCGTTGAGGGACGCAGCATCGGCTTCCGGAATCACGGTTACAGATGGACCGGTCGAAAGCTCGTTTGATTCGACGTGGCGGTGGCACCTACAATCGGAAACGGGTGTTGTCTCGGTGCTCAGCGTCACCAAGCTGGCGCTCGAAGAAGGCGCTGATATCACGAGTGTCGTCCGGGGGCAGGATTTCCTGCACCGTGTCAGCGACGCGGCGGAGCCAAGATCGATCCAGATCCTGAGCAGCCTCGCAATACGGGACAAACCAATCGACTCGCTTCCGGGCGAGTAAACGCATCAGCGAGCAGTAGCCCCGGTACCAACTTGTGTGTTCGCATCCCATGAACTACAGTGTTGGTAACCACGTGATGGCAAAGGGGGCAGAGATGAAACGACCACGTATCGTAATCGCAGTCGCGGCGGGCATTGCGGTTCTTCTCATCGCGGCATGCGCTTCGAGTCCTGAGCCCATGGCGGAAGAGGAGCGCGCAGCGGAGCCGGCACCGGAGGATGGCCGTGTCCCGGTGGAGAGCGAGCTGGCATCGTGGTTTGACCGCGACGGCGACGGCCGCCTGAACGAGCGCGAGATCGAAGCGCTTCGGAACGCCGTCTTTCGGGCCATCCACGAGCCCCACGAGGTCCGCAACCCGCTCGATGAGGTCCTTGATGAGAACGGCGACGGTGTCGTCGAGCCGCACGAATCGGTGCCGGTGTTGGCCCCGCTCATCGCCGAACGCTTGCACAAGCTTCATGAGTTTGCGCCCCGATTCGTCGAAGCATTTGACGGGAATGAGAGCGGCAGGCTCGAGCGTGATGAAGTGGAGTTGGCGCTTGACTATCTGGTGTTCAACCCGGAGCTACGCGAGCCGCATCCAATCTGGCACCGGGCGGACCGGTTCATGGACCGCAATGACGACGGACGGGTCGATGAACGCGAACTGGCCCAGTTTTTGGGCCCGTTGGCCACTCGAATTGCGGTGCATCCCCTGGACGTTCGTCGTCTCGTCGAAGAGATCAGGACGGCTCAGGCGGGTCCGCACCCGGTAGATACCATGCTGGATGAGCTCGCTGACCTGAACCGGAACGGAGAGCTCGAGGAGCACGAACGAGAGATGCTGGATCTGGCAATGCGAGGTCCCCATCCGGTTGAGACTGAGTTGGACGAGCTGCTTGACTTCAACGGCAATCGTCGCGTTGACCAGCCCGAATTGGCGGAGGCTGAGCGGGCAGCCGGCGTGATGATCAGCATACCGGACGATATCCGGGTTGAGGTGCAAACACCCACGGACCGGTTGCTGGACGCCAACGAAGACGGTTTTGTGGATGCACGGGAGATCGAAATTGCCGCCTTTGACCTCGTGGCGTTTCCGCATGACCGCAGAGACCGACACCCGCTTGACCGAGTGGCGGATGAGAACCAAGACGGATTCGTCGACGAAGAGGAACTACTCATTGTTCTGGACCGGTATTTCCGTCCTCATCCCGTTGACCCGGATCTCAGAAGCGACCGGGAGCTGGATCGCAATGAGAACGGCTTTGTGGAGCCGGAAGAGATCGGCGTCGCCGCAGGAGGGGCGGTTGGCGCGCCGATTCCGCCGGTGGAGGACCTGGCGTACGGCGCGCGGCTCCGGGCGGAGATCATCGATCGCGTACGAGGCGGGGGCGGCCAGGAACCGCGGGATGTCGCCGCAACCGAGAGACGCGCCCCCGATGAGCCCGATGCGGATCAGGAAGACTCCGCCGCTGAGCCCACCACGGAGACTGAAGACCGGGCCGTTGAGGTGGATCAGGACGAGGATGCGACACTCTTGCAGCGAAGGCTTGGTCTCATTGAGGACACCCAGGTGGCAGTGGTGGGCATTTCAGCCGCCACAGAGTCGATCACGCAAGAGACCATCAGCGGATTGGTAGTCTTCGTGGAGAACGCCTTTGTCAACGTCAACCGGGTGACGGTGGTAGACCGCCAAAACATCGACGCAATCGTCAGCGAGTACGAGTTCCAGGTGTCGGACCTAACCGACCGCGACACGGCGGTCGAGATCGGCCAACTGGCCGGGGCCGACGTCATCGTTGTAGGCTCGCTGAGCGCAGTGGGTAGCCAGTACTACCTCAACATCAAGCTGATATCGGTAGTGACGGGCGAGATACTCGGATCGAGCATCGCAGACGCATCAAGTGAGGACGAGTTCTTCACCATGTGCAACAACGCCGTCTATCGGCTTTTCCAGCTGTAAGGCACGGCTATGGCAGATCGCGAGACCCTGAGGTTCTACCTTGGCGCCCAGTCGGCGCTGGGGCCACGGTGGGATGCCGAGGGGTCCCGCCTCTGCTTTGTGTGGAACGCTACCGGCCGCTTTCAGGCGTACGCCATCGGTGAGCCTGGAGGTGCGTTCTCACGTTCATGGCCAATCCAGATCAGCAGTCACGACAGGGGTACCAACCCGCGCTTGCTGGCCGACGGAAGCATGCTCTTCACCGCGGACGTCGGGGGGAACGAGTGCTTCCAGATCTATCACGCGGACGCGGACGGGCGGGTCAGCCGCCTTTCACCGGATGATGGGGCAAAGTATCGCGTGGTCCACGCGGATGCAGAACGCTTTCTCTTCATCAGCAACGATCAGGACAAATCGCACGTTGGTCTCTACGAGCACCCGTATCCGGTGACCGTCTGGGCCTGGACCACCCAAGCGCGGGAGAGCTCGGCCACGGACGTTTTGGAATTGTGCCGGTCGGGTTGCCGTTTGACGGCGTCATCGTCTCCGGAGACGCCCGCACAAGCGACGCCGCTGTGGCCGTTTCAAGCAACGAAGCCGGAGTCGCGGTCGCCCTCAGCGCGGCGGACCGTTTGACAAACGTCTGGACATACGCACAATCCACCGAGTCGTGGGAACAGACCACCTTTGCCGGGGCTCCGGGGTTGGCCGCGGAGGAGTTCTGCAGCGCTACCCTTCACCACTTCACCAGCTCAGACGGAGAGCGGATTCCGTACTTCCGTGTCTCCCCACGGGAACCGGCCACCGGGCCGCTTCCTGCAGTGCTCATCATACACGGCGGTCCGGAAGCCCAGTTCACCCCGTCGTTCAATCCGCTGGTGCAGTTCCTGGCCGCGCAAGGGTGGATCGTGCTGGCGCCCAATATCAGAGGGAGCGCCGGCTATGGACGACGCTACCTTGACCTGGATGACAGAGAAAAGCGCCTTGATGCGATCCGCGACATCGCCGAGCTTGCGGATCACGTCACCCATCATGACGACCAGATCGACGGGTCGCGTCTTGCGGTCTTCGGCGGCAGCTACGGAGGGTTCGCGGTCTTGAGCGCGATGACCGAATACCCACAGCTGTGGCGAGCGGGTGTGGACATTGTGGGCATATCGAACTTCGTCACGTTCCTCCGGAACACCGCGGCGTGGCGGCGCGGACTCAGGGAGGCGGAGTATGGAAGCCTGGATGATATCAGCTTGCTGGAACGGATCAGCCCCATAAACCGGATTGAGCATCTGACCGCTCCGCTGCTGATCATCCAGGGGGACAACGATGAGCGTGTGCCGCTGTCCGAATCGCTGCAGATCTATGAGCGGCTGCAGACTCTGGGACGGACGGTGGAGTTGCTCCGGTTTTCCGACGAAGGACACGGCGTCACCACGCTTGAGAACCGCGTCAGCGCATACTCGCGCGCCGCCGACTGGCTCAAGGCGTATCTGTAAGAGCCCCGGCAGACGCTCAGTGTCGATCACCGCTCACGAGATCCGCCTCTCCGCGCGGTCGTAGTCCAGAAGAAGCCGGCGGCCACCCGCCGCAAAGGTCATTGAACGGGCGCCGAAGGGCACATCCGCCCACGGGTTTAGGTATCGATGCCGGCTGTGCAGCGGTTGCTCAACGCCGTCCACACGGAATGGCCCGCGCCAACCAAACTGGAGATCGCTCCGGCCGGAGATCCGCCATTTCACGGAGAGCCGCGATCGCCTGGGTCCCCAGTCGATCATCGATGTGGCGCACTGTTCCACAAACCGGTCAAATGAGCCGTCTTCCGCCTCGCTCCCAACACGGCACAGCCAGATGTTTGGGCCGTCGTCCGCGACCACCTCGCTATCCGGCTGCCGGCCACCCCACCTCACCGGATTACGCGACGCAAGCGCCACATACCCTGAGCGAAGCCGGGCAAAGAACCAATGGCCGGCCCTCCGCACCTCCTCAAACTCATGGGTGGGGAACCATGCGTGGGTGAAGAAGAACCGGTTGGGCCTGTACAGTCCCGGGCTTCGCGATGGACGATAGATCGCTATCAGCCGGCGTTCATGCACGGCCACCCGAGGCAACGTGCCCTCGCCCACCCAGTATCCGGCGCTCCCGTGAGACGCACTGCCCGGATGGTTGACAAAGACCACCGCGCGTGGTCCCAGCGTCGCCTGCCAGATGTGCTGCTGGTCTCCGCCGTATCCGTGGCGATAGTCGACGGCCGCGCTGAGGAGCGTATGCTCGCTTCGGCGGGTGATGATGCTCACTGCCTCGCGCGTGTTCCGGGTGGCGTCGTGACGAACCAGCCGGGCAAGGACAGGCAGCAGCCGAAGCACGCGGAGCGTCCGGAGGAGGCCGCGGAACGGAGCAAACGGTTGGAAGAATCGGTTGTTCCACCACCCAAACCGTTCCATCAAGTCAATGAAGCCTGATGCCGTTCGTGGATGCAGGTACGATTCCTGTGTGAGGAGCATGAAGCGGTCGAGCTCCCGTCGCTTGTCTATTCCGTACTCGGCTGCCTCCGCAATGTCAAAGCTCATTCGCTGCCGGTTTTCCACAACCCCGTCGCCCATATCACTACTGATCTCCTCCACCACCGGCGGCGGCTGGTAGGTCGGAGAGACTGCAAGCGCGAACGCCCCCATTGCATCACAGCCGGTGCTTCGCCCGGTCCCAAAGACAATGGTGCAGATGTCTGAAGTTGCCTCAGTATCCGCGAAGCGCTTCTCTCGTGGGTAGCTTCGCCCATGCGTTGACCCAAACACCCCGCGCAGACTGTTCGCGGCAACGTCAATGAGCATGAGGTCCAGAATCATGCGAGCGCGCCGTGCAAGAACAGGGTCTACGGCAAAATCGCTCAGCGAAAGCAACGCCGTGATGTCTTCGTCGTAGTAGACGTGGGAGAGCCACTCGGAGAATCCCGTCACAAACCGGAGCTCCAGCCACCGGTCAATCCGCCGGCGTGCGGCATCCCGCTTCTCCGTGCCGGTCTGCCCTGAGTTGGTAAACACCCGCTCCGGATAGCGCGCCCCGGCAAGGTATTCAGCGGATGCGAAGAGGATTTGGTGATTCTCCGTCCACGTGCACATAGAGTCAATCCCGGGCTCCCATGGCGAATACTTGAACCCGAGCACCACGGCACGGATGCGGTCAACCGTGGCTGCGTCAAGAAGCGGCGAGCCTTCATACTGGTAGAGGATGCGTAGCAGAAGGTGAATGGTGAAGTCGGCGCAATCGTAGCGCTTCTCAACAAAGTCCGCCACGCGCAACAGGAGCGGTTCATGAACCGGCCAGACTCCCAACGCAAGGCGGGCAAGCTCCGCGTAGGCGCCCTTGACCGTACGCGGCGCCGGCCTCGCGGCCCACAGTGCGAGAAACGCGTGGCGCCGCGCCTCATACCCGCCCCCGATCGGTTCACCATGATACGGCGGCGGTTGATCTTGCTGTGGATAGCCGGGCGGCGCTTCCGGAAGCGGCGGCATGCCGGAGTCAGGCGCGGCAAAGAAACGCTCAGACTCAGACAGCTCGGGCTTGTGCGGAACAGGCATTGGCTCCATTCAGACTACACTCCCAGCTCCGCCAACAGCGCCACCTCCTCATCAGGATCCCTGTCTCCGGCCCTTCTGCGGACAAGATACTCCTTCAGCCGCTCGTGCAACGCCGGAGTCAGCGGGTACTTTGTCGCCTGCCACAGTCCGAGTGCCAGGAAGAGTACCGGCAGCCCAATAAACACCAGCCGGAGAACCAGAATGAAGCCCGGGGTCTGCACCTGATTCTCCAGGACCGCCTCCCCATCAATCAGGATCTCAGCCGGCGGGACAAAACCGGCGGTCTGCATCATGAGCGAGATCAGGAAACCGACAATCGCGGAGCTTGCCTTGCGCATGAACGTATAGAGCCCTGAGAGGATTCCCTCTCGCCGCTCGAAAGACACCAGCTCGTCGATATCAGGTACGTCAGGGAAGATGGAGTAGATCATCACCACAACACCGCCGGTACCGAATCCGATCAGCGAGCCGAACACGTAGACAATTGCGGACGGCAGCTCAGGCGTGATGAATAGGCTTCCGAGCTGCACCACACCCCAAAAGAGGATGGCGGCGATGAACCCACCCTTCTTGCTCCACCGCCGGCTGATCGCCGAGTAGATCGGCAGCGAGACCATCTGCGCGGCGAGCAGCGCGCCAAGCACAAAGTTGGTCTCATCACCACGACCGAGGTAGTAGGTCATGAAAAAGATGACAATAGCATTCACCGCATCGATGCTTACGAACGTGAAAAGATACATCAGAAGCACCCTGATGTAGCCGGGCGTCTTGAACGGCGACAGGAAGTTCTTCTTGAGATCAAGCGGCTGCGGCTCTCTCTGAAACTCCGGGCGTTCCCGGGTGAAAAAGAAGGTCACCAGGAAGGGAAGCCCGAAGAACAGTCCAAACGCCAGCCCCATCATCAGGTAGCCGGCTCGAAGCTGCGCCGGAGGAACGGAGTTGTAGATCATCGGCGGGATCAGCGCGGCGGCGAAGCTTGAGAGCGTGGAAAAGACAATCCGTGTCGTGGAGAGCTTGGTTCGCTCGTTGTAGTCCAGGGTGAGCTCAGACTGGAACGCATTGTACGGAACCATGACCATGGTAATGACCGTTGAGAAGAACACATACGCAAAGAGCACCCAGATGAAGGTTCCAATCTCTCGGTCAAACCGCGGCGTTCCCCACAACAGTGCAAACGAGGCCACAATCAGCACGACGCCCGCCAGGAAATACGGTCTCCGGCGTCCGAATCTGGATCTGGTCCGGTCGGAGATGGTCCCCATGAGTGGATCGCTGATCGCGTCCCAGATCTTGCTCACCAGAATCACCGTACCTGCAAGCGCCGGCGAGAGCCGCAGGACATTGATCAGGAAGAACAGGTAGTAGGTGTTGATGAGGAGAAACGCCCCACCACCGTACAGGTCGCCAACCCCAAACGCCACTCGAGTCCCAAGCGACAGTTTTTCGCTCATGATTCCTCCAGATCGATTCCGACTGAGCCGGCCGCTGCCGACTCGTAGCAACCTTGTACCACCCGAAGAACGGCGACCGCATCTCCGGCATTGTTGAGGCTCGGCGCCCCGCCGTACACCCACAATCGGAATCCACGCATGCTGCGCTGCAACGGGTGGATCCCCCACGGGAGTCGCGGAGAAGACGACCGAGGTAGGGCCGGCCGACCCACAGAGCGCGCACGTCGCGGTGCCTGATAGAGTCGGAACCTGCGGCGCCCGGTCTGGTTCCACACCATGGTTCCGTGTTCGGCGTACACCTCGAGGCTCATACTGCGCTCCGGAACCGCTCGCATGGTCCCGGCGATCTGCAGAATGGCTCCGTTTGAGAACTCCACGGTCCCGAATGCGGTGTCTTCCACTTCTACTCCGGGAAACGCGCCCCGTTCCGTCCACCCCCAGATACGGCGGATCGGAAGACCCGCCGCGGCAAGGGCCAAGTCCACGACATGACTCGCCTGCGTCAACAGCGTCCCCCCTCCGGACTCCGCTACGCTTGCGTGCCAGGCTGCGCCGTCAAAGTACGATGGATCCCTGAACCACGGCACATTGCACCGTGCGTAGCGAATCCGACCAAGGGCCCCGCTCCGGCAGATCCGGATCAGACGCTGTGCGGCCGGATCATAGCGGTACTGATAGTTCACGGCAACGGGAATTCCCGTGCGCTCGCTCGTCCGCACAATTTCCCGTGCGTGTTTGACCTCAATAGTGATTGGCTTCTCGCACAGCACCGGCTTGCCGGCCTCCAGCGCCGCCATCACCATGCTGTAGTGGAGGTGATGCGGCACGCCAAGGTAGATTGCGTCGCCGGCCGGGTCCGTCAACGCATCCCGGTACTCGGTTGACCAGGCACCGAACCTGAATCGTCGGGCGCCGTTTCTGGCACGTTCCTCGTTCCGGTCCACTACCACGGACGGCCGGAAGAGCGGGTCCATGCTGAGGAAGCCGGCTACGTACCGTCCTATGTCGCCAAGCCCAACAACCGCAACACGTAACTGCTTCACGATCCACGCTCCTCAGGCCCAAAGAGCCGTGTTGCCGCGGCGGTAATGAGCGAAGCAGCGACACAGCTGTCGAACACGTCTGGACGATGCCCAAATGCGAGGTAGCACAGCTCGCCGCGTCCCTCCCGGCGCAGCCAGACTACCGGCTCGCCGTGAGACCGGGCGACCACCAAAACGTCATCGGCCAAGTGATGATGATACCGCTCATCGCGTACCAGGTACGGTTCCGGACAGTTGCGCAACGCGTCGACTCCCCAACCGATCAACGGCTCGACAACGAACGGTTTGACCCGGTCATGGCCGACGAATCGCCCCCCGAGATATGCGGCATACCGCTCGTCGTGCTTGAATGACGCCGTGGTCGCATGAAGCGCAAGCACCCTGCCGCCGCGGGTCAGGTGCCGCTCCAGCGCGCTCATGACCTGGGGGTCGAGCACGGGCTCACGCTTGTGATGAAAGAAGAGCACCAGCCCCGGGGGATCGGCGGCGCCCGCCGGGTCTTCACCCGCCGGTTCCTGGGCCAACAGATCGGGCAGCCGCTCGAGCCGTCCCGCCCGGAGGAGCGGTGTTCCCTGGTCTGCGAAAAGCTGCGCCAGCCGCCTTCGGGCGCGCGGTCCGGGATGCACCAATCCATGGGAGATCAGGAATACCACCGAGAGCTCCTATTCATCCGACCCGGCTACCGGTTGCGGTGAGTTGGACAACGGCGGCAATGCAACCCAGCCGGAGAGACGTGGCCACGCGGTGAGGTTTCGGGGAACCTCCACACCGTCCACCGAGGAGATGACCCATGTATCCGGGGCCGCATCCAGGTCGAACGTCACGGATCGACCGTCAGGCAGGCTGAGATACCCGCGATCCAACGCGTCCGGAGACACGTGCTCGGAAAACCAACGCGCAAGGGCGGACGGCCGTGCAATGACATCCGGATCGAGCCGTGAATCCGAAACTGTCGCCGGGAGCCGGTCGCGCTCGCCCAACACGTAGAGGATCGCCGTCTGCGGGGTCTCGCCGGCAACAATCCAGACGCCGGTGGGATCATCGACAATCACCGTCCAGATACCGGCCTCCGCGGCTACGGTGTGCGCGGCGGGGATCCAAATCGGCGGCCGGGCAATTGCAACGCCCGGGAGTACGCCACTGTTGTTCCACTCGGTATCCGGTCCGTCGCCACCTGCGGTGATCAGCTCACGAACATCTCCTGCGTGGTCGGCGAGCATGACGGACACCGGTCGCGCGACGATCTGAGACCGTTCCGGGCGCCCGGTGCCGCCGGCGGAGATCAGAAAACGATCGCCGGCAGAGTAGATCTCCGGAGAGGCCCCCTCACCGCGGCCGATGCGTACGTAGTGAGCACGTCTCACTTGAGTGGCCACATTGACCGTCTCCT
>CAYTGY010000019.1:0-19760 GCA_964437265.1 uncultured Spirochaetaceae bacterium
CTTCTCTCTTGTGGCACGAGTTGGGTGGTCCTGAGTCCGTGGGAGACGCGTGAACGTGCGCTCTCCGCGGGTGATCTTGTTGATCCGTTTCTGGCCCCCTCCGCGCCCTGGGCTGCGATGTCCAGCATTCCCGAGGCGGGCAGGGTGATTGAGGAGCTCTGTCGCGCGCTGTATCCCGACGCGAGCCCTGAGGAGCGATACACGCGGTTCACGGCGGAGATGGAGCGTGGAGAGCCCGCAGCGCCGGAGACGGTACCGAGTCTCGAGGCGGTGCTTGGCGCGTTGGATTCCGGCGACGTTGCGGAGATCGCCCACGCGCTCGGCGGAGATCAGATGCCCCGCAGGCTTGTGGAAACGCTGGGGCTGCGCGTCCGCGCCGAGTTGGAGCGTCTCCGCAGCGCCGGCGCAGAGCCTGAGCGGATTGTGGTGGTCGGAGGCCCCGCGGAGAACCGAGTGCTCCTACGGCTACTCGCCTCGGTGATCGGGGCGCCGCTGGAGGCAGGGTCGGGACGATACGCCGGAGCCGAGGGGGCAGCATGGATCGCGGCTGGAGCGGTGCGGGGAAACGAGGGCCGGCCGACAAGGCGTCGACAGGCGACCGAGGTCGCGCCTGATGCCGCGGCTGCCCGACACTATGAGAACGTCTTCAGGGCAACAGTCCGACGTTGACCTTGACCATGGATTGCGGCAATGCTGGCGCCGGTGAGCGCGAATGAAATCACCGTGACGGAGAGCGACGATGACAAAAACGGAGCGGCGTAAGGCACAACTGCTCGAGATGCTGCAAGTGAGCAGGGAGTTGCGGGTTGGTGCCGTGGCGGAGGCCCTGGACATCTCAGAGGCAACCGTACGGCGGTTGTTTGTGCAGATGGAGAACGAGGGCAAGCTCTTGCGTGTCCACGGGGGCGTCAGATTGGCGCCCCAGATCAGCTATGACTACTCCTACCGGCTCTCGCTCGAGCATCGGCGCCGAGAGAAAGTCGCAATAGGCAAAGCGGCGGCAGAGTTGGTGGAGAACGGGGACAGCATCTTCCTGGACTCCGGCACCACCATCCTGCGTCTCGCTGAGGCGCTCATTCTCAAAGTCCAGGCCGGTGCGCTCCAGAATGTGGTGGTGGTCACCAACTCGCTCACCCATATCGAGGGTTTGGCCAAGTGGTGCAAGGTGATCCTGATCGGCGGGGAGATTCGCAGTGAACGAAGGGACGTGTGTGGCTCCATTGCAGAGAAGAACCTCTCGATGTTCCATGTGGACAAGGCGTTTTTGGGTGCAGACGCGGTCCACGCGCAGAAGGGGCTGATGACCACCGATGAGCGGACCAGCAAGATGGATGAGGTCGTGATCAGCCACGCTGATCGCACCTTTGCGGTGGTGGACTCGGAGAAGTTCAACCGGACGTCGTTCATGTCCTATGCCGAGCTTGGAGATGTGGACGCGATCATCACCGACGACGGGCTGGACAAAGAGACCCGCCAGGCGTTTGCCCAGCGGGGTATTGCGCTTCGAATCGTGGGCGGGGAAGGGTAGGCTACAGCCGCACCACCGTTGCCGTCTCCGCCGCTTCCAAGGTCGCAAAGACCGCGCGGGCGGTCGCCATTGCGCTCTCGACATCGTTGATTGATGCGGCATCTCCTCGTACCACGTCAACAAAGTGATCGATGATCTGCGGCCACGTCTCCGCAACTCCGCCTTGCACATTGTCCGGGATCCACCCCGCGGGGAGCGTGATTGGCGTAGACCGGGCATCGTCGAAGCCAGGCATGTCGCGCGTCCAGATGTTGTTGTTGACCACCGAGCCGTCCGTGGCAAACAGGCGGAACCCAAAGTCAAAGGGGAGCACCGGACCCACGCACGCCTGGACTTTTCCGATTGCACCGTTCTCAAAACGATAGAGCGCGACAGCGGTGTCTTCCGTTTCGATCTTGGCGGCGCGCGGAAGAAACACGTCCGTAAACGCCGTCACCTCAACGATCTCTCCCAGGAAGTACCGCAGGAGATCCACACAATGCCCACCACCGGCGTGGAAGATGCTGCCGGCCACGTCCGCCTTTCCCAGCCACTCCCAGAGCGGAAGGTCGCCAGGGACGTGGTGATTGTATTCGCTCTCCGCCAAGAACGGCCGGCCGAGCGTTCCCGCATCCAGCATTCGCTTGACGTACGCGTACAGCGGATTGAGCCTGCGGTGATACCCAATGAGGTAGCGCACACCCGCCGCCGTGACCGCCTGCTGCACCGCCTCGCATTGCTCGAGCGTGATCGCCATCGGCTTCTCGCAAAAGACGTGCTTGCCCGCCTGCGCCGCGGCTATCGACATCTCCGCGTGCAGCGCATTCGGTGTGGCGATGATCACCCCGTCGAGGTCATGTTCGAGGAGTCTGCGAAAATCGGTGTAGATGGAAGCCTCTGCCCCTGACGCCGCCGCCGCGCTTCCGGCCTGATCCTCGTCATCCGCGCAGATGGCGACGAGCTCCGCGTTCCGGTTGGCACCCACCGTCTGTGCGTGAAACGAACCGATCCATCCGGCTCCGATAATCCCTATTCGCGCTGCATGCTCCATATATCTGCCTCCTCGGCTGCCGTGCTATGGCAGCAGGTCAGTGGTCGGTACCCGCCGAGACGCCAGACACGGGCGGAAGACCTCCGCCGCCGGGACGCCTGCGCGCCGGCCCATCGTGACCGCCCAGTCGTCTACCATCTGGTCAAACGGCTCGCCAACACCACGCATCGCCTCCATCTGGCTCTGGTGCAGTCCAATGATTCGCATCTTCTCTTCGGTCACGGCACGATCGAGCGGTACATAGTGGGTCCCACCGAACTCATAGCCGGGACCTGGGTCGGTGTAGAAGAGCTTTGGCGTCCGCGGCAATGCCCGGCTGTTTGTGGTCACCGACGGAATCGCCGCAAGCATGGTGCACTGAAACACCAGACTGCTGGTCACCATGTGGTCATTGTTGTAGTCGTCCTTCCAGTGCGTGAACACCAGCTCCGCTCGCACCCGGCGAAGCACCTCTATCAGTGCGAGCCGCAGCGCCGGCGTATCGTAGAGAAACTCATCCTCTGCGCTCAGACACAGGTAGTCGGCCGAGATGGCCGCCGCGACGGCGCGCATCTCGGAGTCGCGCACGGCGGCGGCCTCCGCCGGCGGAACCTCGGGCTTGAAGGAGAGGCCCTTGTCCCCGTTGGTCATGCACACAAAGATGATGGTGTGTGTGCCGCTGTCGCGATACCGGATAAGCGTCCCGAGAGCCCACGCCTCGTCATCCTGGTGAGCGCCAACGTGAACAATGTTCATGACTCCATCTTCCGGATTGCACTACGGATCCGCGAAGCCATCTCATGAGCTACCGGAATGGAGAGAAAGATGAGATTCACCGTGATCAGTCGCGGCATCAGGTCCGCAGTCACTGGTGTGAGGTCCCACGTATACCGATAGTTGCTCTTGGCAGTGTAGAACGGGCAGCGGACTGGACAGTCCGGGTGGGTTCGATACGCCGTTGATTCGCGGAAAAACGGAAACTCCTGGGCCGGGTAGTGGTTGAACCCAAACCGCAGACCAATGTGCAGCTCCTCACAGACTGCCTTGAACTTCTCGTACGAGAGGCCGTGTGCGTCTCCCTCCCAGGTGCAGCTCCACCAGTATCCGCTCATGTGTGCCGCGTCGGGAACCTCCCGAGGCGCAAGCCAATCACATCCTGAGATCGCCTCATTGAGGATGGCTATCGTCTTGTTGTACGTGCCGTCCAGGATCTCATCGATCTTCTCCAACTGTGCCAGGCCTACCGCGGCAGTCACTTCGTTCATCCGGAAGTTGAGATAGGTGAAACGCGGGGATTCGCCTGAGAACCACCACACCGTGCGCAGCTTCTCAAAGAGCTCCTCGTTGTTGGTAACGGTCATCCCGCCGTCACCGGTAGACAGCTGTTTGAACTCTTGGAAGCTGAAGACGCCCAGGTCTCCAAAGGTGCCCACGTGGCGGTCGTTCCACGTGGCGCCGATCCCGTGAGCGCAGTCCTCTATCAAGAAGATGTCGTGTTCATGACAGATCTCTGCGATCGTGTCGATCTCAGCCGCCTGTCCCCACATGTGCGTCACGATGACCGCCTTGGTGAGCGGGGTGATGTTTGCCCGAAGCGATTCGGGGTCCATGTTGTAGGTGCCTCGCTTGACATCCGCGAACCGTGGGACGGCGTTGAAGTAGACCGCGGAGAGGCCGCCAAAGTGGACAATTGGGTCGCAGATAACCTCAAAGCCCGGCCCCGCTCCGGATACGCTCACTGCTTCGGCCAGACCTGACATGGCGCTGTTCTTTGCCATTGCCGCCTTCGCGCCAATCCGGCGTGCGAACGCGGTCTCAAAGCGCCGGGTCATGCTTTCTTCGCTGATGTAGTTTGAGAGCGTGTTGCCGTCCATCACTTGACGCAAATACGTCATCTCGCGGTCGCCCAGGCGTCTGAGCTCGCGCGCCGCAAAGTCCAGGTCAATCAGATGGTAGCTCTGGGAGCCGGTAGAATCCTCGCTCATTGTTGCCTCCGCGTGCTGATCTGCACGCGACATAGTTGTGTTCGCGTGCACAATGCGGTAGTCTAAACCCGTAGTTGGGTTGAATCAATCACCAATTGAGCGGTTTGATCATTATGGCGGCAGATTTGCTAGACAACGTCAATGCGTTTATGGGTGTGGACGGTGGGGGCGCGTGTCTCCCCGGGCCACACCTCCCGCGTGGAATGGTCAGGGTTGGCCCTGATGTCCGGGGTCATCGCTCGGCAAGCGGATACGCTTCTGAGACCCCCATCCTCGGTTTCTCGCAGACGCACATCGGCGGCTCAGGCGGCGGTGGGCGCTACGGCAATATTCGGCTGGTTCCGGTGACCGGCACCGAGTGGTCGCCAACCGATGCTTGGACACCGGTTGATGAGGTGGCGCGTCCGGGGTACTACGAGGTCCGCTTGGAGGAGAGCGGCGTTACCGCGGAGCTTTCCGCAACGGCGCAGACCGCGGTCCACCGCTATAGCTTTCCTGGTGCTTCGGCGCGGCTTGTCGTGGACCTGGGCTCGGCGGTCAGGCCGGCGGGCGCACCACCGGAGGAACTGGCCGTTGCCGTTGGCGGGTACCTCGAGAAGGATGGTGACCGGGAGATTATCTGCCGATCAGATATCCGCGGTGGCTGGGGAAACCGTGCCGTCTACAGCGTGTACGCGGCAATCCAGTGTGATGCGCCCATCTCATCCACGGTTGTCGGGCACCGCGACCCGCAGGCGCAGGCGGAGGCGCGGCCAACCGATCCGGTGGGCTTCTCGCCGGACTTCCAGGTATACGGCGCCGGCTCTTGCGCGTTGTTGACCTTCGACGGGATTTCCTCGATCGAGGTCCGCGTGGGGATCTCGTTTGTGAGCATCGCCAACGCGCGCGAGGCGCTCGAGAACGAATCACGGAGCCTGGGGTTCTCCCGGATCCGTCGCCGGGCGGAGGACCGGTGGCGCTCGCTGATCGGGCGGATTGCGGTCTCCGGCGGCACCGAGCGAGACACGCGGCTGTTTACCAGTGCGCTCTACCGGCTGTTTTGTATGCCGACGGATCTTGGAGACGTGGGTGAGAACCCGCTTTGGCGGAGCTCGGCTCGGCAGTTCAACGACATCATCTGCCTGTGGGACTCGGTGCGCAACGCAAACTCACTCTTCACCCTTGTGGACCCCGAGTACCAGATCGATCTCCTGCGATTTTTGCTCGATGTGTCGGAGCACACCGGCTGGCTCCCTGACGCGTGGGTCTCGTTCCACTCATCACAGATCCAGGGCGGGAGCTCCGCGGATGTGCTCTTTGGTGAGGCGGCACTCAAAGCGATTCCGGATGTGGACTACGGCCGCGTCCTTGACGCGGTGCTTCGAAACAGCTCTTCCGACTCGCCTGATCCGCGGTACTTTGGCCGGTACCGCGATGACTATGAGTCGCTCGGGTACCTTCCCGCCGACATACCAAACGGCGTCTCCCGAACCATTGAGTACAGCTACCAGGATTGGTGCGCGGCACGACTTGCGGAGGCGGTTGGGCGGCCGGAGCACGCTCAGAGACTGCACGCGCGATCGCGCAGGTTCTGGAATGTGTGGCGGGCTGACCTGGGGTGCGCCGCGCCACGGCACCGTGACGGGTCATGGGTAGAGCCCTTTGACCCCTACCATCCCACGCGTCCGGACTACTGGTTTGACCCGTTCTTCTACGAGGGCGTGGCGCACGAATGGACGCTCACCGCGTTGCACGCGATTCCCGGCATTATCCGCGAACACGGAGGCGCGGAGGGATTCTCTCGCCATCTGGATGCGTTCTTCTCCGACGGAATTTACCACTGGAAGGAGATCATCCTCCACACCCCGTATCTCTATCACGCCGTGGGACGCCCGGACCGAGTCGCGGAGGTTACCCGCAAGATCTTGGATGGACGGTATGCGCCTGAGCGGAACGGCTTCCCAGACAACGAAGACATGGGGGCGAATGCGACGTTTGTAGTGTGCACCATGATCGGGCTGTATCCGGTGATGGGGCAGGACCTGTACCTGCTCTCGCCACCGCGATTTCCGGACGTGCGCATGACGTTGCCGCTCTCAGGCGGCGAGTTGCATATCACGGCCGGGCCGTGGTCAGCCGGCGGCCACACGAGCTACATCTGTGGCGCCCAACTGGACGGGGTGGACCTCAACCGGCAGTGGCTGCGCCACGCTGAGATCGCAGGCGGCGGGCATCTGCACCTCACATTGAGCTCTGAGCCCTCAACCTTCGGCGCGGGCAACCCGCCTCCCTTCCCGGACATCGGTCCAGTATCAAGAAGCGACGAGGAGTGATCAGTGAGAACCCACAACGGCGTTGCGGTTCCCATGGCAGACGGAACCAGGCTCGTAGCCGATGTGTTTCTGCCGGACGGCACCGGCCCCTTTCCCACCATCCTGATTCGGACGCCGTACAATCGAAGAGGCGCGCGAATACGGCGAAAGGGCTGGTACTTCAGCTCGCACGGGTTCGCCGTGGTGATCCAGGATGTCCGAGGAACGGGAGAGAGCGTGGGGCCGGAACCGTTCTACCCGTGGTACGCGGATGGAGAAGATGGGCGCGATACCTTGTTGTGGCTCGAGCGGCAGACGTTCTGTAACGGGAAGATCGGGACCCATGGGGGCTCCTACCTGGCGTCGAATCAGTGGCTGACCGCACCGCTTGCGCCGGAGAGTCTGAAGTGCATGGTCACCTACGTTGGGCCCTACAGCTTCAAGAGCGGATACTACTACGGCGGTGCGCACTACCTGCTCATCACCTTGCCCTACGGCTTGCTCATGGCCGGCGACATCGACTTCTCGCGGGGCATGGGACCGGCCATCGATGACCTGAAACGCCGCCTTGCTCACCTCCCGCTCTCTGACGGCGATCTGGTGGACGGACGGCACAACCCGATGTTTCACGACATGATCACCAAGCCGCTCGATGACCCGTACTGGGAGCGGATGGACGGTCTCCGCGATCCGGGAGCGATCCGGGTGCCGACGCTCCAGATGGAGGGGTGGTTTGACGCATACCCAATGCAGAGTTTTCGGGCGTGGGAGACGCTGCGAGCCTCCGCAGGTACCGCCTCAGCGCGCGAGCACTCCCGGATCCTGGTTGGCGCGTGGGGCCATGACCGGTTTGGCGAGTCGTTTGGCGAGCTCGAGTTCGGGGCGAATGTCAACACGGATCTGTACCAGTACGAACTTACCTGGTTCCAGCACTGGTTGATGGGGATGGAGACGCCCATTGTCACCCAGCCGCCGGTGCGCGTGTTCACCATGGGCAGTAACACGTGGCAGGATTTTTCCGATTGGCCCCCTGCCGACGCAACCGAGACACGGTGGTACCTGCACAGCGGCGGACGGGCGAACACCGCATCAGGCGACGGCACGCTTGACCGCCGGGCGCCGGATGACGAGTCGGCTGACCGGTACCACTACGACCCGCGTGACCCGGTACCGAGCGTTGGGGGGTGTCACTCCGCGGACTTCGTGGGGTTTGCCGCCGGCCCCATCGACCAACGGACGGTCGAGGCCCGGGATGACGTGCTGGTGTACACCGGCGACGTCCTGGACACCCCGGTCGAGCTCACCGGGCCGGTTCGCGTGGAGCTGTATGCGGCCACCAGCGCGCCGGACACCGATTTCACCGCAAAGCTGATCGACGTTCACCCGGACGGCCGGGCGATTCTCATGAGCGAAGGCATCGTGCGCGCCGGCCACCGGCACCGCGCCGGTGACGGTGATGAGGAAACCGGTCTGGTGACACCCGGCGACGTGTACCGGTTCCGTATCGATCTCTTCGACACCAGCCACTGTTTTCTGCCTGGCCACCGGGTCCGGCTGGAGATCAGCAGCAGCAATTTTCCGCGTTTCTCACGGAACCTCAATACCGGCGCAAACAGTCACACCACCGCGGAGACCGCGGTGGCGCAGCAGACAGTGTTGCACACCGGCCGGTATCCCTCGGCGCTGGTGGTGTACGAGCGATAGGCGGCCTCACTCAGAGGCTGACGCGCACCGTCCGGATGCGGTGCGGCGCTATCGGCACCCGTACGGTCCTGCCGTGGACGACCGGCGATTCGGTCTTGTCGGCAGTCGCGTGAGCATTCTCGAAGAGATCGGTGGCGCCGGCAGTACTGACCGGTTTGGCGAACGTCAGCACCGCCGTGACCGGACTGCCGGCGGTCTCGAAGAGGCGGACAATGAGGTCCGGTGATCCATCCTCAGCCGTCTTGAGCGCGCAGATCACCGCCGCCCCCGGCCCGTCACTGGCGAGCTCTACGACGGATTGCCGGGGTGGGAGCTCCCCGGTGTGGATCGTGGTGCTCTGGCTCAGCGGCGGGTGCGTGAAGGCGTCCGCGTGCGCGGCAAGCTCACCGGGCTCCGCGGTCCGGGCGACGCACACGCCAAAGCGCAGGCGGTGGGTTCCCAGCTCCGGGTAGGGGTCCGGATCGTAGGGGCTTCGGAGAAGCGTGAGCCCGAGCGCGCCCGAGCGGTTGCGGTAGCCAAAGGTGCTCTCGGTGAGGAGTGCCGCAACCGGGCCACCGGTTGGCCCGTCGGTTGTCGGTCCGGCGGGGTTTCGCAGTGCGGCGGCGTATCGTAGTCCCACAGTGTCCTGGTCCGGCAACTCAGGGCGATCCACCACCCCAAATGCGGCATCGTAGCGGTAGCCGTTGCACGGGTAGCGAAGCGGGAGGTGAAACGCCAGTTGTGGAATTCCCGCGCCGTTCTTGCCAATCTCGTGCCAGTCACACTCCACGTCGTAGGTAAGGGTGGCGCTGCCGGCGTCCAGAGACACCTGCACGGTCATTGAGGAGTCGCCGAATGAAAGCGAGTAGCGGACCCATTGCCGCAGCGCACCCGGGCTGTGGTTGTGGTCCAGGTTGACCAGAACGTTGCCGTCGGCGATGTACCGGCCGTTGCGGCTTCCGGCAAGCAGCGGTGTGACCGTGGCGTGCCGTCCCACGATCCACGCAGTCATCCCAAAGCCGTCATCCTCGATGATGTGGCGGAAGTGGCCGCCGGCGCCATCGGGATCGATCAGCTCTTCACCTGATCGCTTATCGATCAGAGAAACCAGCGCGAAGCTGTCGCGATCCAGGCGCGCGCGAAGGAGATCGTTCTCCAGCACGAACTCCGGCCACGACTCGCGGCGGTAGGTGTAGGGCTCGGGCGTCGGAACGCGGGAGATATCCCGGTGTCGCAGGATGACGGTCTGGTAGCCCAGTGCCGGGAGCTCTGCTCCCACCAGCACCCGACGATACTTGTGGCCGCCCCACCAGGAGACGCCGCCGTCCTGTTTGCCCTCGATAATCTGGGTGGGCAGTACCGTGCCCTCGTGGTCGGTTGCCTCCAGACGATCAGGGTCGCCGTTCCAGTCCCAGAGGTCCACCTCCACCGCCGACCGGCCGGCGACCGGCAGCGAATTAAAGACGGTGAACACCCGGAAGAGGCCGCGACCACGTTCGACCTGTTGCAGGCCGCCCGCGGCAACGCCAAAGCCCACGCCGGCGCCCTCGGAGAACAGCTCATCGGTGCGGGGGTCGGGTCCTGCGTACCCGGCCGCCCGGGCCGCGGCCGCCGTGTCAGCGCTGCTCCCCAGCCGGCGGATCGCCTGCGCCAGGCGGGCTTGCGAGGCGGCAATCGCCTCCTGATAGCGCCCCATTGCGTGCTCCCGCGTCTCTCGCACGCCCGATCCCGGGAGGATGTCGTGGAACTGGTTGAGGAGCACCGCACGCCACGGCCGTTCGAGCTCTGCCGCATCGGCGGATGTTCCGGTCAGTACTGACGCGGCGGCGTTGGCCGCTTCGGCCTCGTAGAGCCGGCGCTCGCTGCGTCGGGATGCGTCCTTGATCCGGTACTGCGAAGTGAAGCAGCCGGTCATGACGAAATTGAGCTCCTCATCCACCACGGGAAGCCGTTCGGAGCGCTCTTCGGCCATCTGGAAGAACTCAGCGTAGCTGCCAAACCGCAGCGTTGGGAACACCGGCCACGACTGCATGTCTCGGAACCGTTCCAGGTCCCGTCTCGTCGGGCCGCCGCCGTGATCCCCCACGCCGAAGATCCTCAGGAACGCAGGCATCCCGTACCGCGCGCAGAACCGGGGTGCGTAGGGGCCCATCGTCGGCTCGATCGGCATGATGCAGGAGTACGGGTCCATGTACACCAGAAGCTCCGCCCCCGAAGGTGCGTGCCACCGGTAGAGATAGTCGCCGTCGTATCCGCGGATATGGACATAGTGCCGCACGCCCCCTTGCCGCAGCACCTCCGGGAGGTGCCGCGGATGACCAAAGGTGTCCGGCTCAAAGTCCAGAGTCAGGAGGTCGGGGTCGATCTGGAGCAGGTCGGCCAGGTAGCGCCGGGTGTAGAGCAGATGGCGAACATGGCTCTCGCTTCCGCCCATATTCTTGTCGTTCTCCACCCAGGTAGGGGCAATGACCTCCCACCGCTTCTCGCTGATCCGGTGCTTGATCTCATCCAGCATCGCCGGATCGTGCTCCGAGACTATTTGGTAGCACGACGCCTGCGACTGCGCGAAGTTGAGCTCAGGGTATTCGCTCATCAGGTCGAGTACCGTGCGGAAGGTGTCCAGCGTAATCGCTACCGTTTCAGGCCAGCCCCACATCCAGTTCATGTCGATGTGCGCATGGCCCACACAGATGATCGTCGTGCGCCGCGCGGCTGCTGAGAGCGGTGCCAGAACCGACTCCACCTCCTGACCCACCTCCGTCGGAAGCTCGCGCTCACGAACCGGTGCAGGTGCCGCCCCCGGCGTTCCGGCGCTGCCGGGACCAGCTCCTTCAATCAGCTGCAGCGCTTCCTCCACCAGACTGCTCGCCGGTGCGCCGGCGGTCTCCTCCAGCACCAGCGCGCATTCCAGCTGAGTGGCTACCCGCTCAATCCAGTAGCCGCCATAGCGAAGCCGTGCGTCCGCGATCCTTCCGGGAAGCTGGGCCATCACTCACCTCCGGCGTCCATCGTAGCGACGAATCTCGCCCAATACAATCATCTGAAGGCCGATTTATGCTTGGATCGATCCGGGTATGCACAGAGTCTTTCAGTTTTGACGGTTATGATGCGTGAAATGCGCATTCTTGAGGCCCATTCCGTTGACACGACTCGCACCCCGCGTCTATAATCATGCGGTGTGATCACCACTTCAGAGATTGCACGATACCCCAAAGAGCTCACTACCAAATGGGCATCCCCTGAGAATCCGGACGCGCAACCAGGCGCCGGCGGTATGGTTCGTGGCGGGCGCAAGGGGCGGGCGTATGTCACGCTCGCCGCCGGGCAGCGGCTCACGCTGGCTCATGAGCCGGCAGGTCCGGGGTGCGTTCGCCGGATCTGGGCAACCATCAGTCAATGCGACAATCCCATCATGCTGCGTGTTCTCAGGCTGGATTTCTTCTGGGATGGGGCCACCACCCCAGCGGTGAGTGCACCGTTGGGCGATTTTTTTGGCCACAGTCTTGGTCGCATCAGCGCGTACTCCAGTGCGCTCTTCAGCTCCCCGGAGGGACGGAGCTTCTGCTGTTTTGTGCCCATGCCGTTTCGTGACGGGATGCGGCTCACCGTGACCAACGAGAGCAACCGGGACTTGGAAGCGTTCTACTACGATGTAGACTACACCACGGGTGATCGCCACGAAGACGACGTGTGCTATCTCCACGCACACTTTCGCAGAGAGAACACCACCCGGTATCAGCACGACTTCTCCGTGCTTCCCCACGTCTATGGCCGTGGCCGCTATCTTGGCGCCACCATGGGCGTGCGCTGCAATACGCAGAAGTACGGTCCCATTGGATTCAATGAGGGCGAGTTCAAGGTCTTCCTCGACGGCGACAGCGACTATCCGTCGCTCTGCGGGACCGGAGCTGAGGACTATGTGGGGACCGGATGGGGACTTGGTCGATTCGCCTCGCTCTACCACGGATGCCCCATTTCCGACGAGCAGAACTGGCAGTTCTCCTTCTATCGCTATCATCTCCCGGACCCGGTTGTTTTCCACAGCGCGCTGCGGGTCGTCTCACAGCAGATCGGGTCATTCAGCAGCCCAGCCCACAAGAAGATGTTTCGAGAGATGGGTGCGGCCATCTATGCCGCAACGCCGGCGATGCAGGTCCTGGACTTCTCCACCGATGAGGCGACCCCGGAGAGCGGACTATACGAGCGCGAAGACGACTGGTCGGCGTGCGCCTACTTCTATCTCGATCGTCCGGAGAACGACCTGCCGACGCTGCCGCCGGTAGCTGAGCGGATCGCGGACGTACTCACCCCGTAGCACACATTCATCACAGGCAGCAGAGGAGTGCAAGCATGAGCTTGAAGGTTGGAATTGTCGGGGCGCGTGGCCTCTCGTCGGTTGCAGGATTCAACGAACATCCGAAGACCACGGTGACCGCGCTGTGTGACCTCAACCAGGAGTTGGCGGAAGCAGAGGCCGCCAGGCATGGCATTCCGAACACGTTCAGGGTGTTTGAGGATATGCTTGCCGGCGACATCGACATTGTGGTGATTGGCACGCCCATGCAGCTTCACGTGCCGCAGGCGATCAAGGCACTCGAGGCAGGCAAGCATGTGCTCAGCGAGGTCACGGCCGGCGTCACCATGGACGAGATGTGGTGGCTGATCGATGCTGTTGAGGCTTCCGGCAAGACCTATATGATGGCGGAGAACTATCTCTACATCCCGCAGAACCAGATCATCACCAATATGGTCCGTGACGGGCTCTTTGGCGATGTGTACTTCGGCGAAGGCGAGTACCTCCATGAGGCGTTTGATCTCACCACCTACCCGGACGGATCTACGAGCTGGCGCAAGTATTGGCAGTTCGGCAAGCGCGGAACCTTCTACCCCACTCACAGTTTGGGGCCGGTGATGCAGTGGTTTGCCGATGATCACGTGGCCGGCGTCAGCACCTTTACCGCCGGACATCGGACCGGACGGCCGGTCCGTCAGGATGATCTCACCGTCACCGTGCTCCAGATGAAAAGCGGAAAGCTGATCAAGTTGCGCGTGGATTGTCTCTCACCGCGACCTCATAACCTTGCCTTCTACAGTCTGCAGGGCACAAAGGGCGCCTACGAGGCACCTCGCGGACTGGGCGACGATCACAAGGTGTGGCTGTCTGACATGGACGCGGACACCGCGCATGCGAAGTGGCGGCCGCTCTCAGAGTTCGAAGCGCGGTACCTGCCGGACCGGTACCGGAACGCTACCGCCGAGCAGCGACAGACCGGCCACTGGGGCGGCGATTTCTTCATCGTCCAGGACTTCGTTGATGCGGTGGTCAACGGCACGCGACCGCCGGTGGACGTATACGATGCGTGTGAATGGACCGCAGTCGGGTTGCTCTCAGAGCTCAGCGTTACCAACGGCGGCCGCGCGATTGAGATGCCTGCATTCTCCCGCGGCAGACCGCTCGAGGAGCAGATAATCCGGCTCCCGTAGGAGGTGAGTATGGACGAACACAGCCCGGCGACCGCGGCTGACGTTCAGGCGTATCTGCGCTCGCTTGACGGCGGTTGGGTGGACCGCAACGGTACCGTTGATACCTTCAAGGCGGGTGACCCGCAAACCGTGCTCACCGGGATTGGCGTTGCCTGGATGGGCTATCAACACGTTCTTGAGCGAGCGGCTGATGCAGGCTGTAATCTCCTGGTGGTCCACGAGCCTATCTACTACAACCACACGGACACGGATCCGGAGAGCGCACAGCTGGCGGCCGCGTCCGCAAAACGCGCATTCCTGGAGCGAACCGGGATGGTGGTGGTCCGGTGTCACGACTTGTGGGATCAGTACCCGGGAGCCGGTATCCCGGACAGTTGGGCCGCTGCTCTGAATCTGGGCGAGCCGGTGGGTGGCGAGCAGTTCTACCGGGTCTTTCAGGTGCCTGAGCAGGCAGCACGGACATTCGCTGCCTCTGTGGCTACCCGCACAGCAGGCTACGGTCAGCCGGAGGTGCAACTGGTCGGCAGGCCGGAGAAGCCTATTCGTCGGGTGGTGATTGGCACCGGCGCCATCACTCCGTTTCTACCGCTCATCCACCGCTACAACGCCGAGTTGGTCATCTGTACGGACGATGGGTTTACGTACTGGCGCGACGCCGCCTACGCACTAGATGCAGATCTCTGCGCCGTGGTGGTGAATCACGCCGTGAGCGAGGTGATGGGCATGCGTTCGCTTGCGAGCGTTCTTGAGACGCGCTTTCCACGGGTTCCCGTCACCTACTGTGAGGAGGGGTGCATGTTCCAAACCGTGGCGGCGTCTGTATGAGGGGGCGCACGGCGTTGCAGAACGCCATGGGAGTTGGCGTCCCGGTTGAGGCGCCCCGCACCCGGGTGCTTGGCGAGCCCACTATGGAGACCGCCTGCTCCTGGTATCCGCAGATGCCCAACCAGTACCTTCCGGTCGCCTGGAAGGACTCGCTCTTTGAGTTCCTTCTGCTGTGGAACGGAGACATCTCAATCCCCACAAAGATGCCGCTCAAGCATGACGTCGAGTCATTCCACCCGTTTGATGCGCAGCTCGAGTTCTACTGGTCGGTAGGCGGACTGGATCAGTGTCCTGGAGACAAGAGCGCGGACAACAGCGCCGTCACCAGGACGCTTCTGGACGGGCATGCGCCGGTAGTGCTGCTGGGCCACCGCTACTTCGGCGTACAGATCGACCAGGAGGTGTTTGCCCACTATCCGGGTTCGCTCGCCGGCGGCGAGTCCGACACCGCGCCCGAAGAGCTCAGCCGCGGGGATGAGCTCTACTACCTCTGGAACACCTTCACCGCAGGGCCAATGGCCCGCGGCCTGGCTCCGGAGGAGCGCATCACGTTGCGGATTCGTATCACGGCAAACCGACTGGCGGTGGGAATGGAGGCCGGCCGCAACAGTTTCAACCGCGAGCCCGCGCCTGAGTACGCGCTGCCGTACCACCTTTCGCCGCCGGCTGAAGCCGACGGTGGTGCTGTGGCTTCCGGCGCGCCGGTGCTGTGTCTTCACGAGGAAGGATCGGCGCGGCTGGCAATCTGGGGAGATGACGTGGAGGTGGAGCTCGAGGAGGCATGGCACTTCACGCCGTGGAACCCGGAGGCGGCGATGCCGAATATGCTCAGGCTCTCCGTGCCGGCCGATGGACGCCCGTTTGGGCTGGTGATTCCGGTGGTGGGCGCTCCACCTGATCAGCTTCGTTCAGAGGTCCTTCGTGGCAGAGAACTCTGCCGCGAACGCACACGCGCGTTCTGGCAGGCCCAGGCGGAGCCCGGCACGCGGGTCCGTCTGCCGGAGAAGCTTGTCCAGGACGGGTTTCGCGCCGGCTACTGGCACATCGGTATGATCGCGGAGCGCAATCCTACTCACAACGTCTCCGTGGTGAACACCGGGTCCTTCAACTATGACTGCCTCTGGCCCACGCCCAACGCCATGACGGTGAGTTGGGGCCTGGATCTCCAAGGGCATCACCGCGACGCAGAGCGGTACCTGGAGGTGTTCCGCGCCTCACAGGGACAGAGCACGCCGCCGGGTGATACGTTTGCCGCGGTGCCCGGGTTTCTCTCAGCGCCTGACGGTATGTCGTCGATCCGGTGGACCAACGAGCACGGCGCGGTGATGTGGGCGGTGAGCGAGCATTTTCTTCTCACCGGTAATCACCAGTTCTGGCGGCAGTGGCGCCCCGCAATGATGGCCGCCTGTGAGTGGGTGGCCGCGCAGCGGGCGCACGACGCTCATCCCGGCGCAGCGGGGCTCATGCCCCCGGGCGTTGCATCTGACGACAAGATTCCGGCGCAGTTTGTCTGGAACGATGGGTGGGTCTATCGCGGCCTGTACTCCTGTGCGCAGGCGATGGCCGCCGCCGGCGACGACGCGGCACAGCGGTGGTTTGCCGAGTGCGACGCCTACCGGTTCCGTTTTCAGGAGGTGTTCCTTGCGGCCTGGGAGGCGATGCCCGTGGTTGAAGACGATAGCGGGGGACGGTTTCACCTTCCGCCCACCGACGCGCAGGGTCTGCAGCCGAACAATATGCGCCAGGCGTTCTATCTGGACACCGGTCCGCTCTTCCTGGCATTCGCCGGATTGCTCGAGCCCGACCACCCGCTTTTTACCGAGCTGCTCCGGTGGTTCCGTGAAGGCCCGCACCGCACGACGTGGCGCTTTGACGGGTGCTGTTGGCAACTGCCGGTCTTGCATCACGAGATGTCGAGTTGCGAACCGTGTTACAGCTGGAATATTGACGTCAGTTTACTGCGGCGCGACCGCGGTGCGTTTGTGGAGGGCCTCTACGCGCTTCTGGCCGGTTCACGCACCACCGACCTCTTCTCAGATGTGGAGACCAGAAACGGGATGTTCGCCACAAACCTCGATACCCCGGTGGCGTTCCGGCACCTTCGCAACAGCCTGGTCTGGGAGGCTCCCGACGCACTCGAGCTACTCAGGCTTGTGCCGGCGAGTCTGCTGGCGGTCGGCGCGGATACCCAGTTTGGCCGGCTTCCCACCTACTACGGAGCCTGCAATCTGCAGCTCTCTTCCCATGACACCCACATTGTGCTCAAGACCGCCCGGCCGGAACGCCGAACCCCGGAGATGACGCGCGTGTACGCGCCCCCCGGTGTGAGACAAGACCAGACCGAGATCTGGGACGCCGGTGCATGGAGGACTCTTGGGCCACCCAACGACGGTTCTTGGACGATACCGGAGCCCGGGTGGGGTGAAGAGCTTTGCGTGCGGTTTGTTCGTGACGCGGATGCCTGGAGTAAGGAGGCGTAATGCGTGACCTGATCATCTGCGGATGCGGTGTCCACGGCTTTGAGATGGTCGAGATTGTCGAGCGAGTCAACGCCGCCTCACCCACATGGAGGCTGCGCGGCTTTCTCGCGTTCGGCTCGCTCCCTGAGCAGACGTCGTTCATGGGGCTGCCGGTGTTGGGGTCGGAGGCGGACCTGAACCGGTTTCCGGACGCCGCGTTGGTTCCGGACAACGGGCTCCCCAGGGATGTGGAGCTGCCGCATGATCGGTGCGTCAGCCTGATCGATCCCTCTTGTTTTGTCTCTCGCACCGCGACGATTGGTGTTGGGTGTGTGCTCTATCCGCACTGCTATGTCGGGCTCAACGCCACGGTCGGCGACTTCACGTTCTGTCTCTCCCGATCGGTCATCAACCATGATGACGTGATCACCGGACGCGTGGTGATGGCAAGCGGCGCTACGCTGGCAGGATTTGTCACGGTGGAGGATGGCGCATACCTGGGACAGTCCTCCACCGTGCGACAGTTTCTCCGGGTGGGAGCCGGCGCGACGGTGGGAATGGGCTCGGTAGTGGTCAAGGATGTACCTCCCGGGTCCACCGTGGTGGGCAACCCCGCCCGTGTGCTCCGCACCGCGGAGCAGGAGCGTGAGCGCCGCGAGGAGACATCATGAACCCACGAGTCGGCATGCTCTTTCTGTACATCAAGCTCTATGATGACAGCTCATTGGTCCCCCGTGAGCCGGTTGAGCGGTTCAAAGAGGAGTTGGTGGGTGCACTCATCAAGCGATCGGTTGAGCCGGTAGCTTCAGGCATCTGCAGGACGCAGGAGGAGGTAGCTACCGCGCTTCAACAATTCCGGCACCGGCAGGTCGATGCGCTCATCACCATCCATCTCGCGTACTCCCCATCGCTGGAATCAGCGCCGCTCGTCGCGCAGGAAGGGCTTCCGGTTCTGGTGTGGAACACCACGCCGGCATCCACGTTTGCACCCGAAGATGACCCGCGGCAGATGCTCTTCAATCACGGTATCCATGGCGTCCAGGATTTCTGCAATCTCCTGCGACGTCACCATGCACCGTTCACCATCGTCTCCGGACACTGGCGTAATGAAGCGTGCATTGGGGCGGTTGTGGGATGGTCTCGCGGAGTCGCGGCCGCGCGCGCGTTCTCGCAGGCACGCGTTGGGGTGGTGGGTGGCGTCTTCCCCGGGATGGCGGACTTCACCATGCCCGAAGCCGAGATGACACGGCTTGGCATCAGTACAGTTGCATTTACCGAGCACACTGCCTCGGCGACCGGGGCAGTTGAGGCGGAGATGGAGCAGGATGCGGAGCGCTTTCCCGGAACAGTTGATGCCGCGGCGCATCGCGCGGCGACGGAGGCCGGGCTCCGCGTGCGGACGTGGGCAACGCGAGATCAGCTCTCCGCGGTTACCATCAACTTCTTGGACGCCGGCTCCGCCTCTGGGTTGCCGGCCATGCCGTTCGTTGAAGCGTGCAAGCTCATGGCAACCGGTGTGGGGTACGCAGGGGAGGGTGACGTGCTCACCGCTGCGTTCATCGGCTCGCTCCTCCAGGCCGGATTCGCCGCGAGCTTTGCGGAGATGTTCTGTCCGGACTGGGCGGGTAACCGGATATTCCTGAGTCACATGGGAGAGGCCAATCTGGCGTGTCTGGAGGCCACCAAACTGATCCCCGTCCCATTCCCATTCTCAGACGCAGAGGACACCGTCGGGCTCGCGGGCCGATTTGTTCCCGGGTCCGCCGCGCTGGTCAATCTGGCGCCGGTACCGGCAGACGCGGGCCACGATCTGACGCTCCGGATCGTCTCCGTGTCCGGGGCGATTGTCGCGCCGGCCGGGACCGACCGGATGGATGGGATGATCCGCGGCTGGTTCCAACCGGCCAAACCGGTCGCCGAGGTTCTGTCCGAGTACAGCCGTGCCGGCGGGACGCACCATTGCGCGCTGGTCTATGGCGAAGCGCTCTCGTGGTGCGAGGGGTTTGCCGCCGTCCTGGGGATCTCGTGGCGGGCGTTGTGAGCACTGAGCTATCGGCTGTCCGTGAGGCGTTCGCGTCACCTGGTAACGAGCATCGCGGAAAGCCGTTTTGGAGCTGGAACGGCGCGCTCGATGAGGCTGAGCTCATCCGCCAGATTCACGCCTTCAAGGAGATGGGGTTTGGCGGCTTCTTTATGCACTCGCGTACCGGTCTTCAGACCGAGTACCTGGGCGAGCGCTGGTTCGCACTGATCAACAGATGTGCGGATGAAGCCGAACGCCTTGGCCTGGAGCCATGGCTCTACGACGAGGACCGCTGGCCCAGCGGAACCGCCAGCGGAATGGTCACCGCGAACCCGGAATATCGGATGCGCTTTCTCACCCTACGCGTGGAGGACTCGCCGCCTGACCCTGACCAGGAGTCGATCTACGCGGTCTATGCCGGCAACGTGGAGGGGCTCACGCTGCATCGCTACAGGCCGCTCGAAGCCTCGCGG
>CAYTGY010000019.1:19860-23027 GCA_964437265.1 uncultured Spirochaetaceae bacterium
GGCCGCTCGAAGCCTCGCGGGCGCTCGAAGCCGGCGAGCGCTACCTGGTCTTCCGCATCATCGAGATGCCCCACAGTGACTTCTACAACGGGTACACGTACGTGGATACGATGAACCCGGCGGCCACTGCCGCCTTTCTCTCGATCACGCACGAACGCTATGCGGCCGCGTGCGGCCCCCGACTTGGCCGACTGATTCCGGGCATCTTCACCGACGAACCGCACCGTGGACAACTCATGTCAACCTTTGGAGAGGCGCCGGAGCGAGCCGAGTGGGCGGTGCCGTGGTCAGACGGCATTCCGGAGCGGTTCCTGCGGGTCGCCGGATACTCGCTTGAAGCGCGGTTGCCCGAGCTGTTCCTGTGGCTCCACGGAGAGGCGGTCTCTCCGGTGAAATGGTGCTTTGTTGAGGTTCTGCAGCAGCTCTTTCTGGAGGGATTTGCGCAGCCGGTGGAGCAATGGTGTGCTGAGCACCGGATGCGGCTCACCGGGCATGTGCTGCATGAAGATTCGCTTACCGCGCAAACCGCCATGTCAGGATCGGTGATGCGCTTCTATGAGCATATGAGTGATCCGGGGATCGATCTCCTGACCAGCGGAAACCGAAGCTACTGGGTCGCCACGCAGGCGGCCTCGGTGGCGCGCCAGACCGGTAGAACGACTGTTCTCTCCGAGCTCTACGGTTGCACCGGGTGGGGCTTGGATTTCGCCGGCCACAAGATGGTGGGCAACTGGCAGACCGCGCTGGGTGTCACGCTTCGCTGTCATCATCTCTCCTGGTACACCATGCGTGGTGAGGCCAAACGTGACTATCCGGCGAGTATCAACGTCCAGTCGGCGTGGTGGCCTGAGTATCGCCACGTTGAGGACTACTTCGCCCGGCTGACCGCGGTGCTGACCGCGGGTACCCGGTGGTGCCCCACGCTGGTGATCACGCCGGTGGAGTCGGGCTGGTGTCAGGTCGCCCCCGGCTGGTGCGACGGTCTGGACGCCGCGGCGCCTGAGATCCGGGTGTTGGAGGAGACCTATCGGCAGGTGTTCACCTGGCTGACCGGAGCCCAGCTTGCCTTTGACTATGGCGATGAGGAGATGCTCGGCCGCTTGGGAGGAGTGGATGCCGGTGGCGGAGACGCCGGGCCGCTTCTGCGGGTGGGGCAGGCCACATATTCCCAGGTGGTTGTGGCCGGCCTGACCACCATTCGCAGCACCAGCGTGGAGCTGCTCGAGCGCTTCATAGAGGCGGGTGGCCGGGTTATAGCTGCAGGGCCGCCGCCGCAGTACGCGGATGCCGTGCGGTCGGACGCTCCCGACCGCGTGTCACGTCACGCGGTCCGCGTGCCGCTGTCACCGGAGGCTCTGTGCCGGGCGTGCGCGGAGGGAGCATCGCCCCCGTTTGTGCTCGAAGGCGCGGGGGCTTCGCAGGTCATCGCGCAGACGCGGGAGATTGGTGAGGCATTGGTGTTCTATCTGGTGAACACCAACCGGGAGGAGGCGGTCGAGTGTGCGTTGGTGCTGCGTCAGCCGGGTGCCCTCTCGGTCTGGGATGCCGCGAGCGGTGAGATCTCCCGGCTCAGCCGGGAACCGGACGAGCGGCTCCCGGTCTACCTCTACCCCGGCGGTGATCTGCTGCTGGTGGCAGGCGACGAGGGCGTCGCTGCAAGCGCCGGCAGTGCCGGCACCGCGCGAGTGAGCGTGGCAACCGGCGCGGAGCTGGGCGTGCGTTCCCAGATTGGAGCGTCGATCGAGCTCCCACAGCCGGTAAGCTACGAGCTCAGCGAGCCCAACGTGCTGGTCCTCGATGTTGCGACCGGCGTCCTCGAGGGGCCGGAGTCTGCCGATATCGGCCCCACCGACGTGCTGTGGTTGGACCGGCATCTTCGCTCACGGCTCGGGTTTCCATGGCGTGGCGGGGACATGCTCCAGCCGTGGTTTGCCAAGACCCAGGAATCCGAGGGCGTCTCGCTTCGGCTGCGCTTCCGCTTTCAGATGGAGGCGCGCCCCTCCGGCCCCGTTTGGTTGGTGGGCGAAGAAGCGGCGCAGACGGAGCTCCGGTTGAACGGTCATCCACTTCGTGCGGTTGAACAGGGGCACTGGGTGGATGCGTGTTTCACGCTGCGCCCGGTGCCCGCCGAAGCGATACGGATTGGAGAAAACCTGCTCGAGCTCTGGATGAGCTACGGTCCCGGCTCTGGTCTGGAGGCGGTGTATCTGCTTGGCGATTTTGGGGTCCGGCTCCCGGCGACCGATGATCCGGAGCCGGTTGGCACCATCACCGCGCTCCCGGAGACGCTCCGCTGGGGAGATATCTGTTCTCAGGGACTGCCGCACTACTCAGGCCGCGTGCGCTACCGTGTTGACGCGGGCTCCGCCGCACGCGCAGCGGGAGCTGCTCCCGGACGCGCGGGCGTGCTCGGCGTCCGGCGCGTTGGCGCCGCGCTCGTGGTGGCTGAGCATCGTCCGGATGCGCATGGTGAGACAATGCGAGCAGCGCTTGCGTGGCCACCGTATCAGACGCCGTTCGCCGTTCCCGCAGATGGGCAACTGGTGCTCGAGGCCGTGCTCACCCGGCGGAATACCTTTGGGCCATTGCATCAGCTGCCGGCCCAGGCGTCTGCCTACGGCCCCTCGTCTTTTGTTACCAGCGGAGCGCGCTACAGCGCAACTCCGATCGTTGTACCGGCAGGTATCCTCACCCCACCCACACTCTCGTTCCCCAGATGAGGAGGAGCACATCATGGCCGTATCCGCAACAGTCCGGCCAGTAGACGGCCGCCCGAAGCTGCTCATCGACGGAGCGGCGGTAGCTCCCATCTTCTACTCGCTGACCGATGCACCCGGAGGTCGCCGGCCGTGGGAGGAGCGGCCGCATTGGAACATCGTCGCCTTCGCCAATGCCGGAGTCAGGCTCTTCTGTCTCGATCTGTGGCTCGCGCATATCTGGAGTGAAGACGGGCGGATCGACATCTCGGCGGCTCGCTCCGCGATCGCCGCGATGACTGACGTCCGGGCGGACGCGGCGGTTCTCTTCAGGCTGCATGTGAATCCGCCGCAGTGGTGGCTCGAGCGTCATCCGGAGCAGTGGTGCGGTTTTTGCGACACCGACTACGTCACCCCTACGCCCGGGTTCCGCCGGCCGGTTGAGGACGATCTTCGTCCGGTTCCGCGCCA